>NZ_JXUW01000020.1 GCF_000949255.1 Ferrimicrobium acidiphilum DSM 19497
TGTCGGGTTGACGGGCAAGCTGGCGGGTTGCCGCTGCGATGTTGACCCTTAGGGGCGCGGCATAACGTATGATTCCGATAGCTAGATTGCGTAGTGTTGCAAGGATGCGAGGAAGTGTTCCGGTACGGACTTGTGAGCGGTCCTCGTCAAAGGTGTTGTCGCGGACCCAATGGAGGCTTTCGATCGACCAGTGGTCTCTCACGAGTCGAAGGAGATGCTCAGGGTCTGCGTCGTCTGCGGTAAGGTCTGTGACGTAGTAACGGGTCTCGATGCTGGTGCGAACGTCATTGAGGGTGGATGACTCGCGTTCGACGATGATGTAGAGATTCGCATGAGGAAACTCTGTCGAAGCAGGAACCGGGGCACTCCAGACCCGATGACGGTCGATGCGGCCATGACCGCGTGTGCATGTCTCGTACTCTGGGTGATCGCGATCGATCTCATCGCCTACGATGACTGCAGCATTGTGCAACCGTGGCTGATTACCCTTGACACCGAAGATGTAGTGAGCCTTCTTGGATTCGACGATGAAGCTAGCAGCCTTTCTCTGGGCATGCAGTGCATCAGCGGTGATGACCGTGCCGACGATCTCGAGAGGTTCGAGCAATGGAGCAAAGGCGAGAATCTCGTTCGTCTTATCGTTTTCTACATTGCGTTGACCAATAACCATTCCAGTATCATGACGAAGCGCTGAGAGCAACTGAACCTGGGTGCCGTCAGGTCGCCTGGCTCCTCGAACTGTCTTGCCGTCAACAGCTACTCCAACAAGGTCTTCTCCTGCACCGATGCTATTGCTGCCCTCGGTGTCAGAGTCACCAGTCTCAGATTCATTCTCCATCTTTGAACCTGTGGAGCTGCTAGACACAGGTATCGGATGTCTACGATCTGCCTGCTGTAGCGCCCAGGTATTGATGATCAGGTCGAACTCGTCTGGATCAACCGACATCGCAGCTCTGCGAATAGTAGCGTAGCTCGGTGGGATCCGAAGCCCTGTGGATGGGGAGATCCTTGCACCGAGGCGGGAAAGTGCCTCTTGGGACGCAGCATCGCTCCATTCGCTCAAAGCTACCAGGCTCTTGTTCCCAGCGAGAGTCGCACAAGCTATGAGTACCAGCGTTGAGGCAAAACTGTGGCGCACTCCCCGTGGGTCACGGGGATCGGTAATTGCCTCAATGCGTTCGATCAGACTCGTTAGGTCTGCGGTGTTGAAATCTATCTGCGCCACTTGGCTCCTTTGGTCTGTCAACAACGGATGGTCGAATGCACCGACGAGCACCTGCCTGGCCTTGCGATGCAACTGCCTGATGTAGACGTCTTTGATCTGGCCGTGCTCGACGTAACGGCCAGACTTACGTCCATATCCTGCGGTCTCACCGACGTAAAGGAACGAAGAAGCACCATAACAAGTCCCGATGTGGCGGGAGGGATCGACAAACGTCTCAACCAAGAGCACCCGGTGTCCCCACGTATCAACCCAGTCTGCACTCAAACGTCGCAGCGTCTTCGACATCACAGCGGATGCAGTGTTGGGACGCCTACCAGCAGGCAGAATACAGAATCGTTGGTTTGATGCGACGAAACGTAACCTGCGTTGCTGGAGATCTCTCGTCCAGCCGATGAACCGATCACGAGGTCCACACGATAGTGCGGGTGACGCGAACCCGAGCAGTGCTACCCACCCGCCACAGGAGTCCGTCGCTACATAGCGCATCGTCTCACCGACCATCCGGTGGCCAAGCCAGTGATGCTCGTCGAGTTCCGCATCGAACCTATTGGCGTCACCGACGCTTATCGGAGCAACGCTCAATCCCACAAACCACTCATCTCGCATCCGATGAACTTAGCATTACCAGGACGAACGCGCCAATCGACACATAACACTGCAGGTCACAGCCATAGGGCTTCGACTATGAAAAGGCCGTGCACTTGCCCCCGCTCCAGGGAGTCCTCGGGCAATGAGTCCTGCCGTGACAGTGAGTACTGCCCCGACCTTCACCCCCAAATAGGTGGCTGTACGCTGTGAGACGAGGACTTGGTCCCTTGAGGTCGGACAGCGTCCAGCATCGAGCTTCAGGTGGGCACACACGCCTGAACGCTCCAGGAGAGTCGTCGCAAGTAACTCCCCTTTCACGGCCGGAGTTGCCGCGACCATGGCTGGAACCTGCGCCGTGTAGATCGGATTACCAAAGAGTGCCCTACCATCCAAGGCAGGGAGCTGATCTCTCGCTGCTATGAGGCGGCTCTTTGCTAACGCTTGGACCGACACCACTTTCAGACCTGCCTTGACCTCAGGAGCAAAGCGCAAGCTCCCTACCAGGACTGAGTCCTGGGCGGATCCCAAGTAAATCGGTCCCACGGTTGCGCCAGCAATCGCAACGACTGCAGCGACCAAGAGGAAAATGAGAGCTCCAAGGCGAAACCGCAACCCTCGCAGGAAGAGGCCAATCTTCGTGGTAATCATTTGCTCATGATCCAAAAGATCGAATGACAAAGGATTCGTTCAGTTCCCGCACAACGCAACGAGTTTGTAAACTCCCCTCATTAATACCACATTTCAGCGCTCGGATGCACTAATACCACGACCCAGCCTGAACTCCACCGTGAGCGACCCAAGATCGCTTCAGGACAGCAAGGTAACACCGAAACCACCTCAAAAAGGTCTGGTGCCTGGACCGCAATACTATGGCAAATTCATGGTCACGGGCACCAGAACCATCCACGGGGTTAACCTAACCTACTCATTAGAGTCGATTGCCCACTCGCTAAACCATCCCGACCTACTCTATTGATCGCTACGCTCACTGCGGGGAGCCCTTCACGAGGAAGCAAATCCCAGAACTTGGGTCGCACCCATTCAGACCAGGACTCTCGGTACCTCTGACAGTCAGCCCCGAATGTGCCTGAGCAAGGCTCAGATTGACTCGCCGTCAACCCCATCCCGGCCCCCAAGCTGGTAACTCCGAGACTGGCAGCTAGAACTGCCCCCCCATACAACGATGTTTCTTACCTTCACCATTACCTCATTTTGGTAATCGTCACTACCAGAACTATCATCTGGTACTAGCACGAACCTAACACATCATGACGACGCTTGCACGGCATCTTCGACCTTTTACGAAAGTTTATCTCCTAACAGGGCTTTAGTGCTCGGGTCATGGGAGTGCTACTGTCGCGACAGGTCGCTTGGTTCGAACGATTCTCAGCATCCGTTTGGCGTCCATGTCGAGAGACATCGCTTGAGCCAGGATCCACCTACGCAACGTGGCTTTGGCGTCGGCAGGCGGTCCTGGGCCGGCACACTATCTCGCCCCGATGGTGCGGCTACCGATCGCTTCGGACCCGTAGTTGGCTCTAGAGCTCTTCAATAAAAGTCACAAGTTCTCATCAGCGCAGCTAGGAGTAGGCATTGTGTTCAGGAGTTGTCGAGAACATTCATGGTTGTTCGAAATTCCGTGACATTTTCTGTGACACGAATTGGAAGCCACGTCAATCGGGGCAAAGCTCCCAACCATCCGGGCTGGACAACACCTGATGCTGTCTAGCGTCAAGATGGCCCGGCAAACGTCTAGCGTCCACCATAACTGGTCGCTTCTGAAGTCGGTTTGGTTTTCACTTCAAAACACGCTTCCCGTATTTGTTATGGTCGGTCCCCTCACATGAGAGATGTGGACCGGGCTCAAGGGGCCGTCCAATAGAAACCTGACCATGTTTGCATTGAAGCTTTGAGCCTGAGCTGCAGGAACGCTAATCGCATCAATGCCACTCGACATGAGAACGCCGTTCATCATGAAGCGGGAAGTACGCTTGCCATCAAAGGAGAATTGCTGAAAGGCTCCAAATAGAAAGAATATGAGACCCTTCTCGAGTGGCTGTAAATCACTCTTCTTCAGTGCATTCACGCCATAGGAAAACACCCTGTTCAACTCGAGAGCACCTGCAATAGTTGGCAATGGTGTATGTCGGCCAAACTCCCCCAAGCTCACGTCAGGCGTGTAGTGTGTTTCTTGTCCCTCACCACGGAAATGACCCCATTCCTAGCGACGATCTCATGTAGATCGCAGAAAATAGCTTTATCGAGTTTGAAATACTCTGATTTCATCCGAGTCAGAAGCAGCTTGGCACTTTCAGCAAGATTCATGATCTGTTCTTGATCTGAAAGCCTATGGCCGCCAACCGTCACGCCATCGAGTAGTGTTTGCACTTCTGGAAAGGTAAAGGGGTTCCCTTCAAGCACGCCTACATCTCAAACGAACTCGGGAAGCATCTTCTGAAACCGGAAACACGCACGTTGGACGGAATGCACAGGAAGGTCGTTAGGCACGATAGCCCTATCCCAGCCGAAACCAAGTGCTTCAAAAAGATCCATGTCACTCTACCTCTCCACTCTTACTAGCTTGAACGGAAGGTCCGTCTGCTTAACGGCTGAGCCTGGTCGCCACTGTCGTCATCACCTTACTACCCACCCAGTGTGCCGCGAGCCAAGTTGATAAAGGTCTCAGTGACATCATCGAAGCTCGGCGTCTCGCCCCATATCATGGTCTGACAGAACTGCTCGTACCGAGTTCGCGTATCACCATCACGAACGCGGCCAAGCTCGTCGCGGAGTACTGCGTAAGGATCGCCAGCAAAGACCTCGTGCTGGTGTCCATAGGTTTCGACATCGCGAGTAACGGTCTGGGAAACTAGGTCGCTAATCCGGTCTGCGAACTGGAGCACGTCAAAGTCTGGCGAGTTCGACAGTCGCTCAAGCACGCAGTGGGTGTCGTACAGGTGGCGCACCTGGCGATCATCGTAATCCCCGCGCGTTAGTCCGGCACGTTCCTGAGAGGTGCGGCGTAGATAACCGACCACCTTGTCGGCCAGAGTGTCCATGACAGAGATGGTTGGAATGGCATCTGCGTCCGACACGGTACCTGTCACCCTGTCTACGATGGTGGCCAAGGGCAATTGTGATACCGGACTAATTGGAGCAAACGCGGTCATCTCGAGTTTGAGATGTTCACGCATTGCAGCATCCTGTCTGGAGAATCGACTTTGGTAGGCGAACTCACCCATCATGTACGAGTTGTTGTTGCGGCCCCGCATCTCGCCTACTAATGGGAACCCGGTATCCTCCAGGAGGGCTACGATCGCGGTCTTGACGGTCGAAAGTAGCTTACGAGTTCGTCCCCGGCTCAAGCCATCCGGAACGACTATGCGAAAGTCTGCGTCCTCGGACATACGCTCGATGAGCTGGTGGGCTGGGCTGAGCGAAGTGCCACCACAAAACACCAACTGGCAACCTTCGTCTTGTCCAGCGTCCCTAATGGCCAAGATCGCTTCTCGGACAAGAATGTCCTTCTCGAGCATGGCTGCGGATAAGTTCACTATCTGAGCTGCGGTGAGAGCTTGGATTAGCGAGTGGTCGCGTTCATTTAGACCTCTCATAGACCAGCCGCCCCTTCCCGAACCCGATCTGTCGTCTAATGCGGGAGTTCCCGACATCGAAGGCGAACCATGCCGGTACTTGGGTTGACCGGTTCTCGTTATAGGCCCGAAGGGCACTGTTCTGCTTTGGGTCCACACCTAGTTTGCGCAATATCTGTGCACCCCATTGTTCTCGGAAAGCGATCGGAACTACTATTGGGTCGCCTGTGATGGGGCTGATGATGGTTTCAGCCTTTACGTAAGCCCCATAACCCACTCGTACAAGCTTCCCATCTTTCACCATAGCTCGTAGTGCTTTATCCACCCCAGAGCGGGTCTTGCCCAATCCGTTAAATTCGGAGCGCAAGAAGGCAGCCTCGTTCGGACGGTCCTCTAGGTACTTCTCAATCGCGGGTCTGATTTTGGAGGTGTACATACCTCTATTATATACAAGTGAGCCAAGCGGGCACATGTGCGCAGTAAGCGCCACCGACCTGCCTCCGCACGCCCTATCTTCAAGAGTCGCTGTCGAGTGGGCGGTGCCGTTTCTTAGCTAAATGGTGTAAGCTCCGGGTTGTTCGAGTTTGGTACTATATGCGCGTTTGGTTGATCGAGATTTATTGGTTGGGACCATAGGTTTCCGGTGCATTCAGGGGTTGAGTACGTGGTGGCCATCAGCAAAGGCAGGTATTGATGCGAACATCGATGAAAGCAATGGTTGCCGGAGGTGTAGTCGTCGTAGTGCTGGCGGGTGTTTACGGATTGAGCGGAATCGCCTCTGCATCTTCTCCCAAAGTTGCGACATCGGGGTCCCGTTCTGGCAACCAGGTCGAATCGAAAGCATCTCCAACTGCTTCCACGTCTACACTTCCTTGTGACCCACGGATACTTACGGCCACAGTTGGACCAGTTGCTCCCCTCGGGGGCTTTAAGGTTGCATTCTCTGACGTCCTCACAAATTCCGGCAGCCGGTCCTGCGCCATCGGTGGTGCTGGGTCAATGGGGATCACTGGCCCGTGGCTTGGAGCGTCTACAACCGCCGCGTTCTCAACTACCGCCAAGCGAGCAACCGACATACGTATGACTAGAACACCTGCTACCGTTAGCTCCTCGGCGATCGTGCTAGCACCTCGGGCCAAGGCGCAAGTGTGGATCATAACGACGACCCAGGACCCATCTAATCCACCTGCAAAGGGTTCGTCACTGGCCCAACAAGACGCAAACAGCAGGGAAACTTGCTATTTCAAACTGGCTATTCCCAGTTCTCAGGGGAGTCCATTGTCGGTAGCTGCACCGCAGGCATGCCCGACGAGTTCGCCATCATCAGTGGTTACTTACAACGTTGTTGGAGTCTTGCCGCCAGTAACCCCTCAAACAAGCTTTCCACCGAGTCATATGATGAACTCATTGGCCGGCTAGCCGTGAAGTAACTCTGAAATGAGGCGCGAGAGTCGAACGGGGTATTCAGAACTATGAAGTCCGACTGGAGCGTAGTTCATGGCAAGGGCATAGGAGCAAGTAATCCGCTTCTCCTCTTGTTAGCGCTCTGATACGAAAGTTCACAAAGTTGGACGGCCCCTTGAGCCGGTCCACTTCGTAGACGGTTTCTGAAACGTTCCGGTGGGGCTTATGTGGCGTTGAAACTATAAAGGTTACTGAAGACCGCTTCCGCCCGTGAGCCCTCTTTGAGGTGACGTTTGGCGAGTTGGGCTTCTATAGTGCCTTGGCGCGCATACAGCCAGTCCATTGCGGAGTAGATCTCATCGGTTGAGATACCCATTAGCCCTAGGTCAGCCCGAGGGTGGAGTCTTTGAACCACCGGGAGGTGGCGAGCTTGGAGGCTGGGCGAATGGCTCCGGCCAAGATCAGCGCATAGATGATATCTCGCTCGCGACAGGCGGGTCCAAGGAGGGCGGGAAACTTTAACTTGTTCGCCATCGCAGCTATAGCTGCCACATGTCCATGAGGCAGACTTCGCTTGATCTCAAAGCCCTCCCCGGCCACCACATGGTGCTTACCAGCCAAGGACTCACGGATTACCTGGATCGTCTCTTCGGGGAGATAGGAGAGATTAGCCAGCGTCTCGTTCTTTACCTTGCCATCTTCACGATAAGAGCGTCTAAGGAGATGGGTTTCATAGATCTTGTCCTTGTGCTGGCGACGAGTAGTGGCAACATGCATGGCACCGCTAAAGCGTTTAACCAGAGTATCGTATCACACCAATTCCACCCTGTCAAGGCACTCGTGTCTACACTTTCAGCCCGTTCTTAACTATCTACCCACTTCATAGGTGATATTGGGGTCAGGAGCGGTCGTAAGTTCGGACTAAAGATCGGGCCTGTAGCGGAATTACACCCGCTACCGGTTCTGTCGATAGTAGGTAGAATACGAACATGCGTTCGCATACGGAGGTAACGTATTGCATTGCGTTTAATGTGGAAATGAGATCGGTACTGGCATGTTCGCGCAGGAATGGCATCACGAACGTGGGTGCTGCTCCCTTAAGTGTCTGCTTGCATGGGAGCGCTATCGAGTTACTCAGGTCTGTCGACAATACCCACTGATGGATGAGATTATCGACCAGCGCGATCTCGCCCGAGCCCTCGACATCCTAGCCACCCATCTGAACTGTAGACCCAGCATCGACAGAAGTCTTGGGTGGTTGGTGACCGTGGACGCGACCTGGGTGAGCCCGGATTGGGCGGGCTTTGTCTCTCACGCAGTGGATCTATTCGGGACTATAGAGGGCTTTGCGGCCGATGGCGGGGAGATCGTCGGGCCACGGTGCGCACAATTTGCCGCACTCAAGGAAGACCTTTTTGATGCCTTGCTCGCGTTAATCGCGGACGTAACCAGGTGGCGAAGAAGCTGTATCAGGGACTGCGATGCGTGGACGCTTGAGCACGCCAGCGAGATCGTGGTGCGAGCGGACAGCGCTTTTGCCCTGCACAACCTGTCTTTCGACGCCGTGCGAGATCTGCATGAGTGGATCGAGTTGATCAAGTGCGCCGACAAACCCCGTCCGTAAGGGCGGGGAGGATGTCACCACAATGCTCGCGGTTAACAGCTAGCCAAGAGATCCACCTACCTACGAAGGCCGCCTCCTTTAGGCGGTTTGAATGTTAGCGTTTGTTCGCCAAGAATCTTAGGATTGCCGGAACGGAGGGCCGATACGATAGCGTGTTCTCTGAGGTACTCGCGCAGAAGTGGTTGCACAAAGTCGACTTCTCCATGGCGTACTCCTTCAATTAGGCCCGCCTCAATTAGACGGAGCCGATACTGACTCCCGAAGTTCGCGGTGACGTTGAGGCGAACACAAATGTCAGACATCCTCGAAGGACCGTCGTCTTGTGCCATGACGGTCAGAAACGTTCGATCAATATCGGACAGATCAGCTAGCGCTGGTTCAAATATCAACGATCCCATGCGTTTGCGAGCCTCAGTCACCCCCATGGTGACATCCGCCAAGGTTATCTCTTCCTCGCTGGGATGCTGACGCCAGCTATAGCGGCCCACGAGCTGGATCAGAAACGGATATCCACCCGTCGCGTGTGCGGCCTCATCAAGGGCTGCGGGAGCAATTGTGCGACCGTTGGCTTCGATTGGTTCGCGAATTGCCCGTTCCACGTCGGCAAAGTCGACTGGACCAAGAACGTAACGATCCGCTCGCTGGAGGAACGTCAACACGTTATCGTTGAGGACGGCGCTTACCGCACTCGGGAGACCAGCGCCAGCAAATGCCACCTCCCTTTCTTCACGGAAGGCATGTTGTAATGTTGCTCCAAACTCGCGCAGTTCGTCTATCTGTCGATAGTGCAGTTCGTCGAGAGTGATGAGCACGCCTGTGCCGTGTTCAGCAAGCGTGTCGGTCACCAACTCAAGTTGGTTCCGAAAGGTCAGAGGGGTGGGATGAACGTTCGTGGTATCCCAGGTTGCTCCACCAGCTCCGAATGGAAGGGACACGCCGGTCAATCGCGTCATTTTACGTTCGACACGTTGGCTGGATAGGATACCCGGAAGGTGAATTGTGGCGAGGCGAGTGATAAATCCCGGGGTTGCCGTTTCAGAGATCACCAGCCAGGCTTGCTCCTTAGCGACCTCCTGAACTGCGTTTAGTATGACCGTTTTGCCGGTACCCCGAGCACCGGTATAAAGCGTGGCTCGCGATGGGGACCCTGGGCCATCACCTAGGCCGGAAGCGAATTCTCCGATAAGGTCGTCTCTTCCCACGAGCAGAGGTGGGGATACACCGAAGGTTGGGCTGAAGGGATTCCTTGTCATACAGCCAGTTTACCACGAGTCGTTTTAGATTCGTTTAGACGGTTTAGTTTCTTTAGATATCCCTCCCCGCCCTGAAGGACGAGGCTTCCCGGCGCACTTGGTGAGATTCGTCTCCATGTTGCCTATATGTGTTAGTAAGACCTTAGAGGAGGAGAACACGAACATGGATACGGACAAGAAGCTGATCTTTTCAACGGGCGCAAAGGGTGGGGTTGGCAAGTCCACACTGGCGATCCTGATGGTGGAAGCACTGCTAGAGGGAGAGGCTACGGTTGCCTGCTTGGAGGGCGACGAGCGTTCTGCGTCGCTTGGGGCTAAGTACGGCTCTCATCCAGAGGTTCGCGTGGCCAATGTTGACCTGTCAAGCCTTACACCCGATGCTGGCTTGGCGATGCTCGGCAAGGCAGTTGAATCATTGGACGCACAGTACGTGGTTGTGAACACCCCCGCGAGCGGAGTGCGGGTCTTTGACGAGCTCCCACTGGTTTTGACATCTCTTGGGCGTGAACCCCGAGCTACCTGGTCCTTAGCGATCACCGCTGATCGCATCAAGGACGGAGCAGATGACGACGGCCTCTTTACGAGTATCGACGGTGAGATGCTCTCTGGCATCGCATCAACCCGTGTCACAGTGGTGCGCCCGCTCTTTCAATGTTCCTATCGTGGTGAACCGTTCTGGTGCGATGATCGGGGTGATTTGATGAAACGTGTGGGGATGCGCATCATGGACATTCCTAGGATTCCCATGCCAACGCTTGAAGCGATCCACCGAACTCCACTGTCCGTCTCTGAGGTGGCTGCGCAGAGTGATCCAATCCTGAGTGCGGCGTTGCTAGTTACCTGGCATCGCATCAAGACCGCGTTGGCAGCGACGGTGCTAGACGGAGCTGCGGTTAATCTCATCCCGCCGCCCCTGTCGCTTCCAAAGCGCGAGAAGATTTTCGGTGCAGGTGGGATTCTGCAGCAGTTGGCGGATGAGAAGGCCAATGATGCAAAGGGCAACGACTAACGCCTTTCTCGGTGCCCCACGCGAGTGGGGGTCATCCGTTGAGACGCCAGCGTTGTTGTAGTCCCAGGGATAAGCCTAATACGGCATCCAGGCTCATTGGGGGGCTACCGCGACAGCCCAGGACGTCTGCTCGCTAGCGGACCTTCGCTTTCATGGAAAGGCGTAAGCACCCAAGGTCAACGAAGAGCATTAACGTCGAGACAACGACCCCCATCTTTGCTAGCACGGACATTCCTTGGACCCCCACCACTGACACGAATGCAAAGGAGACACTAGCGCCTGCAACGACTACCAACCAAAGCGGAACCGGGAAGACGCCCAAGTAGAGAGCATCGGCAGGGTCGATAAACCAGGCTGCAAGCATCGAGAGGTGACCACCCACTCCTCTCAGGGCCATCAGGATGATAAGCGCGACAAGCGAGAGGCAACTCGCGACACCGAGTGCCTCGAGTACCTGATGAAACAGCATGAACCCGATAGCTGACGAAATCAACTCCAGAACCATCAGGGGGACAAAACGCATGCCAACACCTCCGAATACCTATGTCCGGGACAACCTTGAGATCCGACGAGCTTTAAGAACCCGAACTCCAGACTGGACCGGGTTAAGTCAGACCGCATGATCGATGATAGCCCTTCTCCTCAAACGTAACACCACCTATAGCAGGCAGGTGCGTCCTGGACTTTTGATTGCTCGAGGTGTTCGATATCACGGTGGTCATGACCCAGCGAGACGAGTTACATTGCTGTTTGCCATCGGGAGAGCGTAGTTGCCTCCGCGCTGGATTGAAAACAGATTACTTACCCACTTAATTGCCGAGCTTACGACTCCACCCGCACACGATGCTAGGACCGTACCCCCGTCGACAAGGCCGACAGCCGCCAATCCAAATCCTGACGTCAATGTAGCGATGACCACTCCGCCAGCCACTGCCACAACGCAACCCTCTATTGCCCCGGTGCTAGCATTTACAATAGTCTCGTTATATAGAGTCTGACCAGCCTGATCTGTGGTGTACAGGAAGTATTCCTTGGTCCCACACCCGTAACCTGGGTCGCAGATCAATTGCGGCTTTATCGAAGCCGCTGAAGTAGCAACGGTGGTAATGGCAGAATGCGTTACTACACTACTGTGGCTCGCCAACAACCCCATGCCAGTTCCGACACTAGCGAGTCCAAGACTGACGACTACAATCGCCCCACCTCAAACCATGTTCCGTATTTTCATCTTCCCCTCCGAAGTTCTGGAGTTGCTGTTCTTGTGGTCGGCAACTACGTCTTAACGTAGCGCATCTCACCGACGGTTGCAACAACTTTCAGCCAAATAGTGTTGGTATGTCATCCGTTTGGTGGACACGGGAGATGGATTCACCAGAGTTTCAGCGCACGGGGCTTTGGGTCCGGGCCTCGAATCTACCCAGACGGGCCACGATTGAGGTGAGTGTCCTCTGGGTAGAGGCCAGGACCTCTTCGAGCCTGGCAAGGAAGTCGGGCATCTGACGGTTGAGCTGTGCGGTGGCTTCGAGGGCAACTTGGGTGTCACTCCCCGAGCGCGAGAAGATTTTCGGTGAGGGTGGGATTATGCAGCAATTACTGGGTACCCGAGACAGCGGTGAGGCTGGGGATGAGTGAGGGCATCGGAGAGTGTCTCTTGCTCAACATGAGCTTTCCTACCGTATCTATCTTGGTCGGTCATCCCGCATTAGAGGTGGATCAGCTACGGGTCACCACTCCATCTGTTCATTTGAATTCTTGCCCACATTTTGGCGCCTTGAGCTATCTTGCAGTGTGTCAAGCAAAGCATGTCGACCCCTCTGACGTGCTCTTATGCATTACGCGGTGAGGAGGATACCTCGTTGGAGAGAACTTTCAATAAGTCCCAAGCATCCAGGCAAAAGCCTCCGGCCCGTAAGTTATCGAGGTGCCAACCTGAGCAACCATCTCCTGCGGTTTACCGGAGCCGCTGGGTTGAGGCAATCCAGCTGTGGGAATTACTTCCATGACATCGTTTAAGTAACGAATGGCGAGTTTGAGCAATGCCTCGGTCAGCCGTCCTACCTCAAAGTTGATCTGTTCGTGCCCCTCGTTCGCGATTCCGAAGGCCTCTGCTACTTCTAGTCGGCGCAGATTATCGACTAACTCCGTAACACCTGGACCCTTGCATGAACCCCTTAGTGAGTTTATAAGTGCTAGATCCATAGTTGTCGCATGTCCACTTTTCACGGCGTTCTTCATCGCCTCAAAGACGTCCTTCGTTAGCCCACTACGAAGGTCAAGAGACTCACGAAGTTGGCCCCATATCACCGACATCTCATGCCAATGGGGTAACGACGTTTTCATTTCACTATAGGGATCACCCTTACTTGACCCTACTTCATCCCGAGCAAGCCCGGTCAGGGTCGTCTCGGCAATGACAGTCTGTAGGAGGTTCCACTGAATTTGGATCGCTTCGCCGACTTGACCAAGGAACAGGTCGAATGCATTCACAGCATGGCTGTGGCACGTTGACGCGGCAGGCAAGTCTTGCTGCGCGGCTGCCTCGGCAAGGCTCACATGAACTCGATCCCGCGCTTCCAAGCTGTTGCCCAAAGCACGGACCATGCGGTTCCAAATGGGCGAGAGCCGATCCCCACCTCTGCTGAGCTTATTTTGAATATCCCACTTCCCCAACATGATCACCCACCTAGTATCGTCTTTGACGAGGTAGCGCCCCGCGAGGTCATAGAATGCGACTTTGCCCAACTTATCCGACGATCCGCTGTTGCAATCCTTCGGGAAGTGCGACCACACATAGCGACCTCTCGATCTGAGGTACAGTCCCACCAGGATGAGCGCGTCGGCGACCCCAGTTGTAGCCGACGCCCGATGCACATGTTCGATCACGCCGTACGGGTACTCGAGCCGTTCGGTTTGCTGGGAAACGATAATGTCAGCACCAATAGAATCCCCAACCTGGAGTAGCTGGATTATCCGTGCATCGGGTTGGAGAGTAGCGCCCGGCATTATTTCTGGCGCTATCTCTGTTGCCCGCATGGGCAAGTTATATCTCTCATCACGAGAACTCACCGCGAGACGCTCTGGCCGATCTTCCTCGTTTTCCACAACCACCCGACGGTGACTAGGACAGGTGCTCCAAGTACCAGGGACCTGTGACGAATCCTCGAGATAGAACAATTCGAGTAAATCGATGTTCATGAGGCCGGACAACAGGAACGCCTCCGAGAAAGGCGACTCTTGCGCCATCCGAAACTCGTCACCCAACCAAAGCACCCGTAATGACGGGGCCTCGACTCTCCCGATAAACGGGCTAGAAAAGTTCGTAGGCATCTTAAGTGTCACCCCATTGTGAAAGCAACGAGAGTAGGGCCCTCCGAAGTTTGATAGCCGAGATCGCTACTGTTGATGAGTACAGACCACCTTCATATGAATAATTACGCGCATAGATAATTCCCTTATGGACACACTCGCTGACCGCGCGTGACGCTAGAGTATTATCCGCAGTGCTACTATCAGCAAAAGCCAACAAATCCAGCAATGCTAAGGGATAACTAATCGACATTTTCGCAAGCTATGCCGAGGCTATCGCCATTTTCTTCGAACGTTTGGGCGCAATACTTCCCAGGGACCACGTCGCCATTTGGCGCCCACGTATAAATCCCTTGCTCACCAGCCGGATAATAAAATATGCCTGAGTACTTATTAACACCGCCTGGGCCATAGATGTGTTGATATCCAACAAAATCCTCCTCCACAAGGATCGATGCTGCAATATATTTCACGTAGTTACCACTGCCCTCGATGTTGATGCACGTTACCCCAACGGACGCACTCTCTGCGTCACAACCGTAGGCGGTTTCAGGTCGAGCTACACTTCCTGACACGATCATGCCAGTGCTGACAGCAGGTAGTGAGGTTGCGGGCGCCGTCACGGTTGGACTTGATCCCATGAGTGCGTCGATCCCACGCGGCATAGCAGCACTAGCAAGGAGACTATACGTAGGAGCTCGAAGCCCACCTTCGTTTGCATCGACATCTTCTGGACGGACGGCAGCCGACGCGGCTCCATGCAGTGTCCAACTACCCAACGCCGGTCTCGATTCTTCACCTTTGTGACTCACCGTCAACCCCATGCCAGTTCCCAAGCTAGTGAGTCCGAGACTGACGGCTACAATCGCCCCACCTCGAACCATGTTCCATACTTTGATCTTCCCCTCCGATGTTCTGGAGTTGCTGTTCTTGTGGTCGGCAACTACGTCTCAACGTAGCGCATCTCACCAAAGGTTGCAATGAGTTTTCGACAAATGCTGTTGGTATGTCATCCGTTTGGAGGACACGGGAGATGGATTCGCCAGAGTTTCAGCGTGCGGGGCTTTGGGGCCGGGCCTCAAGTCTACCCAGACGGGCCTCGATTGAGGTGAGTGTCCTCTGGGTAGAGGCCAGCACCTCTTCGAGCCTGGCAAGGAAGTCGGGCATCTGACGGTTGAGCTGTGCGGTGGCTTCGAGTTCGGCGTGTACGTCACTCCCCTCCCCTGCCTTGGCGATGACCGTACCGAGTAGTGCGACTGTGGCCCATATCGGGTGGTCGTCGGGTAGACCCTGCACATCTGCAAGGGTCTCGACCACTTGGCGCTGATGAAAATCGGTCAGTTGTTGTAGTGCTTGGTCTCTTGGCATCATAGCCAATCTCCTTTAAGTTGCTCGCGCGCAAGATCGCACTGGTGGTCGCTTGGATAGTCGTCCTTTTTGGGATCGCTAGCGGACAACGGTGGTGCAAGCGTGAGTTCGGTACGGCTGGGTGGCTGCCCATATAGTGCAGGTGATGGGATATCGTCGCCAGAGAGCACTACGATTTCGTCATAGCGGATCCAACCGTTATGCCGGAACTCGTAGGCTCCACGGAGGATGAGAGCCTCAGCAAGGAGCCTCTTGTGCGAGGTTGCGTTTAACGTTGGAGCCTCGATGCCAGCCTGCATGTCGTTGTGGTAGGCGGCCTCTCGGCGTGAGATTTCGTCTTGGGTGAGGTTGGGTCGGATTATTACGGGGTCGGGGATCTCGGTTAGGCCGGCGATGCTGTCTGGACGATCGAATCCGCACAGCCTTATCGCATCGGGTGCATCTGTCTCGGCAAGGACGTAGGCACCACAGGCGAGAGCAGCAGTCGCAAGCACACACAGCTTCGATCGGGTTGTGAGGCGGTGGCTGGGGCGAGCGTTGATGAGCTTGTAATAGCCGTTTGTCATGTCATTGGCCTCAGCTCGCAGTCGTTCGCGCTGGGACTTCTCATCGCTACGGCCTTCATCGTCTTCGGGGATCTCCCTGTAGAGTTTGGCACGTTCACGATATATCGCGATCCACTCGTCGTATTGCGCTCTAAGCTCGGCAACGCTCACACCAGGATCGTCCTCAACGCAGAAGACGCTCTTTCTGGACGCCTGGCGCTCCCTCTTCTGCCTCATCTTTTCCTCTTCGGCTTTCTCCTTCGCGGCGAGCGCCTTGATCTCGGCGTTGTAGTCCTTGAGCTGTCCCGTGAAGGGACCCTTCGCCTCTTGGCTCTGAGTGGTGGCAGGCTGGGGCGCGGGGGTGACCTCGGGCATCGTGAGTGATGGCTGAGGAACGGGTGCGGCGTTGACACTGGTTGACTGGTCGGTGTATGAGACCCGTTGCGGAAGTGGGTCCCCCATGGAGATGATCCTTCGACTGGCAACAAGTTCATACTCCGTGATCAGCATGTTGAGGGTAGGGATTGCGCCGTCATTAGCAGGTTGAGGAGGAACGCTATCTAGAATCGCCAACCAGCTAGCACCCTGTTCACGAAGGTTTGTGACTTTGACGTTGTTCGTGAGTGCCCACTGAGCGGCAGCGATGTACGGGGGAGAGTTGCGTCGCTTGAATTCACGTTGATAGACAGCAGTGAGCGTTCTTGTGCTTATCTTTAACCCAGCACTCTGGAGCTGGTTGCATATCTCTGCCCAAGTAACACCCCGAGAACGCCACTCTGTGATCTCGATGAAACGGGCTCGGATGAGTTGGATCGGTGTGGGTTTAATTGGCATTGTTCTCTCCAACTTGCGGATGAGTCGCTGGCGATGTTGCGTCACTAGCGTGGGAGATTACTTCCCAAATGGGAGAACCTGACCGTTTATGGGTGGGTGCATCTGCGTGCTTCCCAACTCGAATGTACCCGCGATCGACTAACGCATGGAGCGTTGCTTGCGTTGTGTTACTAGTGCTGAAGCGTCTCCGGTTAGAGAGCATCGCATCGCGAGTTGTAAACGTCTTTAATCCCTTGCGATTAATCCACTTCAGAATCAACTCTTGATCGCGCTTAGTCGAGGTGGAGTTTGCTGGGGCAATGACTGCAGTGTATTCCGCAACGAGTACATCAAGTTCAGGGATGCTGCCCTGTTTTATCGCCACCGGAGGCAGTAGTCCCGCGATAGTTGCCCATCCATACCCGCGATTGCGTAGATCGGCTATTGCGCGTTCGTTGTCAATCGCCCAGCGCACAGCGGCGATACGACTAGGGGATGAGCGGAGGCGGAGTTCGTCATTGTAAGTGGAGACAACCAAGCTGGTGTTCGCAGACGTGCCATCGCGCGTGAGTTGACTAGCGATTTCTTTCCACGTCAATCCCCGAGAACGTCACTCGATCATCTCGTCGAGGTGGGATCGGATGAACTGGGTGGGGGATTCTGGATTCTTCATTGTTCAAACTCCTTTTGCTCTCTACTTATATAGATAGGCCGATTGTTCTCACTTTTTCCACAGTCACCCCGTATTTGCCCTAAAAGGTAACAGTCACCCCGTTTCACCTGGGTATATGCAAGGGTTTTCACTCCCAGTTCCTTCGCTTGTTGAAGCGATCCCGAACGAGTTGCGCCTGTCGAGGCTCCGCGTTTTGTGCTGGTGCGGGAGTAAATCGAGTGCATATATTTCCTGTAGCCCTGGTGAGCAGGGGGAATGAGAAAGAGAAGGAGATTCAGATGCTGGAGCATTACGGATGGTATGAGTTTTCCGAGAGCATGAAGGACGGACTGTTCTTCAATGGGCCCGCCAACGATCACGACCGCTTGCGGTTCAGGGCGTTGGGCGAGGATGACCGGGCAGAAGCGAATTCGCGAGCGATGAGCATATGGGACGAAGGTGGACTTACCGTGGCAGGAGTCTGGAGAACCGCGCTGAACGAGGTCTTCGCAGCCAAGGGTGTTGTGATGAAGCTCCGGAGGCGGCCACGTGGGCTCTGCGATCCGCTTTTGGTGCCCTCACCTGCGGCTACGCAAGTCTGTGAGACGTGTGGGCAACCCGTAGCGAATAGCCACGCGACAGTTTAGAACAGCCCGCGCACCTGGTCATCGGCCGTCGATGATCAGGTGCGCCCTTGGGCTATGAGAGGAGGAATCACAAGCAAGAGACTGCCCCACGCGAGTGGGGGTGAGCCCGAGGAGTTTTTCTGGGTTGACGAGCGAGATGAGATGCCCCACGCGAGTGGGGGTTGCTGGCGACAACACTCGTGCAGAAAGCCTGGTGAACGCACGCCTTTGACGGCGAATTCTAAGACGCGACCAGTTTTTGCGAACTACTGCTTGCCTGGTACCGTAGCGAACGCTCACGATGACGACTCAGACAATAGATTCGTGTCAAATAGACGTACCCCCTGTCGTCATACGATGGATATGCAGATGGCCGAACGCCTTCAAGAAGCACTGGCCGACCCCTTCGACATAGCAGGCCACCAGTTGTTCATCTCTGCCAGCATCGGTGTTGCCACCACCCCTGCAACTGACCCGGATACCTTCTTGCGAGACGCGGATACGGCGATGTATCAAGCTAAGAAGTCTGGGAGAAACCGGTGCACTGCCTTCCACCCGGGCCTGCACGAGCAGACCAGCCGGCATCTGCGCCGAGCCTCTGAGTTGCACGGGGCACTTGAGCGAAATGAACTGCGCGTGTTCTACCAGCCACTTCTTTCGCTTGCTAGCGGCGAAGTCATCGCCTTCGAGGCGCTGCTTCGCTGGGAGCACCCTATCGAGGGAATGCTCTTCCCTGAGGAGTTCATCACTGTGGCCGAAGATGCTGGTCTCATGCCGGCCATAGGGGCTTGGGTACTCCTTGAGGCGTGCTCTCAGACGGCCAGATGGACCCAAGATTACAGTGGGCTATCGATCAGCGTTAACGTATCCCCACACCAGATCACCGAAGAGCTGATCGTCCATGTCCAGTCCGCGCTGGCGGCCTCTGATCTGTCACCCAGTCAGCTCGTACTCGAGGTGACTGAGAGCGCAGTGGTCGCCATTGCCAACGTCTCGGTGCTCGAGCGACTGCGCGAGATCGGTATCCGAATTTCGGTGGACGACTTCGGCACCGGCTTCTCCTCCCTGGCACAGCTCCAGGAACTCCCAGTCGACGAATTGAAGATCGATCGTGCCTTCGTACAACGCCTAGCAGGTACCGAAGCAGACGCTGCCATCGTGACAAGCATCATCGAACTTGCCCACACCATCGGTCTCAATGCAGTTGCCGAAGGAGTGGAGACTACTGCTCAGGCGGCTGCCGTGCGTTCCCTCGGCTGTGACAGTGGCCAGGGTTACCTCTGGAGTCGACCGGTAGGCTTTAAGTCGGTTCCCGCTCTCCTACAGCGCCTCAAGAATCCGGAACCGTCTGATCCCAGGCACCCAAGTCTTGGGACGCCGGGCGCGACTCCGTTATAACTGACTAAGCGCTCATTTGAACGTTGGGTTGGGAGGCTTTGGCTACTATCAACGGCTGAGCTAGGTATGCTTCCGGAGCTTTCCGCCCGTCGGTCGTAGGGAGAAATTAGCTTTGCGGTACTCGCGCAACAGCGCTATGGCCAAAGATCGCCCGAGGACAGGTTCCCTGTAACCCCAATGGCGCAGGACGGCCTAACTAGCGTGTCTCAGGCCCGTTCGAGGCCAAAACTGAGCGCCGCGCTAGCCATGAGTCCGGAATGTTTACGACCATGTCCTCATGGACTAGCTGCCTAACCCTGGATCCATGTGCGTCCAGAAGCCCGGACGTATGTCGCAGCAAACAAGGAGGTCGATGGCATAGACCGAGCTATAAGCTCGCGATAGCTAGCCAATGAGAGTCCGGTCCAAGGAGATGGAATTGCTCACCAAATCGGACACTGAACCCCACTTACCTATGCCGCTTGTAGCGGATCGGTTTATTAGGGCGCCAATCGGCGACAGATACTAGATGCTCGAGTGTCGATGAGCCTTCTCTTTCCTAGTTTTCTGATCTTCCGTTTGAGTTTGGAATGAATCCCCTTGTGGTCTCTTTGGGAGCGTCACACTTTAATTCGTGACATTTCCGTCAATCAACTCTGGGAGTCATTGGAGCAATATGGCCTCTGAAATGGGCAAATGTTGCTGGCGGGCCAGGGCTCGAACCTGGAACCTCCTGATCCAAAGTTGGCTCTTGAGCTCTCAAATAACGGTCATGAGTTTGCATCAGCGCAGTTCAGAGTCGGTATTGTGTTCAGCAGTTGTCGAGAACATTCATGGTTGTTCAGAATTCCGTGACATTTTCTGTGACACGAATTGGTAGCCAAGTCGATCGCAGCAAGGCTCTCAACTACATCCGGACTGGACAACACCTGTTGCTCCCCAGCGCCAAGATGGCCCGGCATATGTTTAGCATCCACCATAACTGGTCGCTTCTGAAATCGGATCGGTTTTCACTTCCCGTGTCTATTATGGTTGGTCCTCTCGCATGAGAGGTGGATCACATAGGGTTCGCCACTCCAGAGGTGGACGGCCCCTTGAGCCCGGTCCACTTCGTACACGGTTTCTGAAACGTTCCGGTCGGGGTTTATGTGGCGTTGAAACTATAAAGGTTACTGAAGACCGCTTCCAAGGTACCAGATGAGCCATTGGCCGTTTCTATCTATAGCCAACTCTGTAGTAGTAATTACTGGGTCACAAGCGTTCACAGCGGTATTCGGGCTGCAAAACACAATTCTCCAACTTGCGCGCATTACCGAAGATCCGCAGGCAGAACTCACTGAGTTCGCAAGTGAACCGTCGCTAGCGAGTGGTTCCGTGGATACATCGGCCAAGGTGTACGATCCGCTGACCGTACTGCCAAAGTTTTGTCCAAATAGCTGCGCAAATCCGTTACTTGGCATATCAAGTAACGCTCTATCAAAGTAGCGTACGAAGCTTGAGTTCTTAGCAGATAGATCAGCGTTGATGGAGTTCTCCAACGCAACCGCCTCATTGGATGTCAAAGTGGCAGATCGATCGACATTCAAGGTTGAAGGACAGCCGGCCCCCGAATTTACTCCAGCTGTCTTGGCGGGTACGAAGTTTGGATATGTAGTATTGACAGGAAGATTAGCGATCGCAGTCACGATGGCTTGTTCCTTGATTGACAACGCCGTCCTGGGAGTGCGAGCCTTGGTGGAGGTGGTCGCCTTTTGTGTATTGTTTGGCCTGCTCGCTGCTTGGCCACAAGCGGCGAGCGTCACAGCCGAGCGGACCAGCACCTGACCCAAACATAATGATGCATATCCATCAGGGTCTTTGCCTTCCAGAACCCACCAAAAAGTGACGCAGCGTCACACTGTTGACTCTCCTTTGCCCCCCTTGATCTTGAGCGACGAATTCATCTTCGGTGTAACTCACTTTGGTCTACGTCTTGGTCTAGAGATGCGAGAATCAGATCAACGACACGGCGCCAAGGGCCAAGAGGCAGCATCGATTATGGGAACTTTATTGAGGCCACCGATCCAGCTTGAGGGTGAGAGAGTCGAATAGATAGGACTGTCGTGCTGGGATTGAGTGTGCTCTTTAGACTCGAACGACCAAGAGAGGCGCGGGTAAAGTTTGGGGTCGGGATACCGCGGTTTCCAATCTCGGAGTTGATATGGCGCGGGGAGTCGGCCTGAACACACACACACTGGGCTTCAAAGGCTCTGTTGCCTTCACATCGGCGGCTATAGTCCTGGTTCGATCGCGAGCATCTCCAAGTAACCGTGCTGTCCGCCAGGCACATGGGGGCGGTCCCAGACGGCAGGCCATGTTGTTGGGCAATCGTCGCTCATAGAGGCCATCGTTGCGATGGTTTGCTCAGTTAAAATGGGAGTTAAGGGGGGTATAATGGAAGAGATAACTAGTGCCGCCGTCACGCACGTTCCGAGGATGAGCAGGCCCTCGAGAGCCCTGGTCGCCGGAGTTGCGCTCGGCGCAGCCGCGCTGGGCTTGGCCGCATGTGGGCCAGCTGGCGCCGGGGTCGCCTATGTCACCAGCCCGGCGGTCTCGGCGCCATCCCCGTCAGCGAGTGCAGTGGCCGGCGGCCGCTACACCTCGATCGTGGCGATGAGCGGACTGCAAGTCTCACCCCCGACCGCTTCGGCCACCTCGGAACATCTCGGGCTCACCTGGGCCCAGGCGGCAACGGTGTTCGCGGCGACCTCCGCGGTCCAAGGGTCCCACGCGCAGGCGATCCTCGGCTACGGGCTCGTGACCCTCAGCGGCTCGACGCTTCCGAGTGGGACGTCGCCTCTTGATCGCCGCGGCGCCTGGGTGGGGATCACCTGGGGTGGGACCACCAGCTGCCCCGCCGCGACCGTCCCACCAAGAGGTTCCTCGTCGAGCAGGGCTTCCTACCGCCAGATCTTCACTGCGGTGGTGATCTACGGCCAAGGCGGTGACGGTACGATCGTCTACACCAGTCGGGGGACCCCATCGTGTGGCGGCCCGCAAACCGGACCAACCGTCACAGCAGCCCGGGAAGTGCTGTCAGTACCGTGGAAGCAGACGACACCGCTGCACAACGGGTCGGTTCGCGTAACCTACCGGGCGCCGAGCTGCGCCACGCTGTTCTCAACCGCAAGCAGCGGCAACATGGGTGTGGGCAAGTACACCCTCACTGTGGAAGTCACCGTCCCCTTCGACCACGCCAGCTGCCCGACCACTACGCACACGACCAACATCAGGCTGTTTCCATCCCCAGCTCCACCTAGCGCCCCGGCTGTCCCGTCACATCCAACCCTTGGTCACGGCCCGACCGGCCCGGTTAGCGTCCTCCAGACGGGTCGCATAGCCGGAGGCCCCTAGGGTTCCGGGGCACGGGGCGCTCCAAAACGCAGCGCCGGTGTTGGCTGGCATCCTTGGCGTCGTCGTTGAGATCGTCGGTTGTCCAACGTCCGGCTCCCGACATGCCGGGCCTGCAACGGTCACCATCCGCCGTTCTGGGCATACGCCCGTCATAGGGGAACACCGCAGTAGACGGCGCCTTCAGCGTCAATCTCCCCGCCGGCATCTACGAGGTCACCTCGTGTAGCCCGCGTTACCAGGGCGGCGCTGCGGTCTGTGACCCGGCTGTCGGAAGCACCATCGGGGTCCAGCCCGGTCGGACCACCGACATCCAGATCGACTGCGAGGCCAGATGCCACCGGGAAAGAGGATCTTCGGAAATAAGCGGTATTCCGGTACCAAGATCGACCAGGAATCGGCAAGTTGTTGAGCGTTCTGAGGTGTATGGCCAAATTGAAGGATCTTCGGAAATAAGCGGTATTCCGGTTTGCGGCGTTGGGTATACAGGTGTTGGAGCGTCGTCTTGGGAGTACCTGGTCAGGGATTTGATAGCTTGCGCAGCTGAATGCTTACAGCACGACCTGAGGGGCAAAACCCGGACTGGTCATAGCACTGGTGCACGAGCCCGGAGAAAACCAACAAATGAGAGCGCCACCGGGTCCCCTCGTGAAGATGCCGATACGTCATACATGAGTTCCCTGATGCCAAAGTGGGGCGCTAGCATCCCTGAGATCTCCTGGTAGACGAGATCCCGATACCGAGACCGGAGTACCCTTCGTGCCTCTTGCTGGTGGGTCTTTTTAGTTCGTCAAAGGCTGATTCGATCTCTCAACGTTTGGAGTGGAGTGCCGCTAGTTCATGAGCCGGTGCTATCTCGGGATCGGTGATGGTGCAAGATAGTCGGTAGAGGAGATCCGGGTCCTCCCCTTCGGTGATCTGGTACTGAATTACTCCGATAGAGAGATGATCGGTCAGTCATTCCCCTTCTGGCTGATCTCTCCACCCGGGTCTTGGCATAAGCACCACCCGAGACGCAGTGCAGCACAGGGGTGTTACTAGGTTAGCGGTATTGGACTAGAGAACAGTTTTGCCAATGTACATTTCCACCCTGCCGCCGTCCAATCCTTGCCCACATTTCTGCCCACATTTTCACGCGTTAAGCTATGTGAAGATGTGTTGGGCGGTCGACTCACAACGCTATGACGTGCACTTATGCGTTTAGATACGTCGAAAGATTGTTGGTGGATGTAACTCTTAAATAACCTCCAACTGCGTTATGCGACCGGTGGAAAATTAATGGTTATCGCAATGGTGCTCCCGACCGTTAGCGAAAAGGTTGATCCCTTAGCGAGCTTTGCTACAATTTCATCTAGCTTGTCAAGAAGGCGTGTGACTCAACCCTGTAGCCTGTCCACGATGTCCTCAACCGGGCCCCGAGATCTGATAAAATCGTACTTTCGCGGATGGCGTAAACCTTGGTTAATTGTGGTGACAACAGCCGTTGCGTGTGCAAGTGCCTGGTGAGCTGTCGTGTTATCGGTCACCTCTACTCTCTACATACAGTCGAGATGTGCCTCAACCGTTTTGTAGGCCTTAGTGTTGTTCATGCCTGAATCCGCTCCAAATTACATATACATTGAACCGCCTCGGGGTCTACGGAGACCAAGAGCGGTTCAGGTTTTCGATCCACAAAAGATACCGATGCATATATGACCGCAAACTTAGGGGCAGGTGGTGGCTCTAAGTCTCCTACCAGTACAAGTTGATCTACCTTGTGCGCAGGTACAGGAGAATTCCTGGTACGACAACACTTGTATCCGTTTGAGGGTGTATGCCCTGGGAAAGTGCCCACTGACGCGAGTTCATTATATCGTATTACAGTACATCCGTACGTCAACTGTTGCAACCCCTTGGGCCAGATCGTGGGGACATCCAATCGATCGAACCTACCTCAAACTCTCGCGCGGATGCGGGAGCAGCGAACACCACAACCAGCTGCTCAGTGACATGCTAACCCCAGCGACATCCTCAAGGCCGTAACGGGCAAACAATTCGCTGTTCTGGGAGACTCAGCTGATCTGAGCACACGGAAGGGCCGCTAATGCATTTGGGTGTGGCTCTCCTCAAGGGACGTCATGCAGCCCTGGGAATGACGTTGTTTGCGTAACGGGAACGGTGGACGCGTTCGTGCTCGCGGGACAGGTGGAAGCGCCAGTAGTCGTCGAAGTCGCCGTTGGAGCGAACGACGCGTAACTTGAGGATCGCTTCTGCGCCGTCGACCGACCAGCGTGCGCCGGTCACGTCGAATCTGTCCTTCACGATGTGTCGGCACGCGCCTTCGATAATACCGGTATTGATCGGCCAACCCCCTGCGAGTGCTGTCGGGTAGTCGAGGTAGGCGGCCTTGTTGGTAAGGTATCTGGCACAGGCATCGGCGCCTTTGCGATCCGAGGCCATCAGGCCTTCGCTCGAGGCACGTCTGCGGATCCCTGCCGCTACGTTGCGTGCCCCTCCATCGAGGATCGCCAATACTCTCGTGCGCACCCAGGCCTCAGCTCGTGGATCCCCCTCGTCAAAGAAGCACCACGTGGCTGTCCAGAGATACTCCAGTACGTGGATCAGATCGATGATGATCGTCACGTTGATCTTTCGCTTGAGTGCTTGTGCCTTGATGCAGTCGATCTGGTGATTGTTCCCATCGACGAGTGCAACCCAGGTACGGAGATGCTCTGGGTCCCTTCGCTCTGCCTCGTCGAAGACGTCTCTGATCACCGGGGCTGCATCTTCGAGCACGCTGGCGCACAACCACTTGTGGTTAGCCTCTGGTCCTTTGACCTGCTCATCGTCCCTCGATGCCATGACATCGGTCGGCTTACGGGGAACTGGAGTCACATCGTAGACCGCCCCAATCTCAGCCATGCGTTTTCTTCCACGCTTCTCGCCCCTAGACAGGCGACCCTTGAGCTTAGAGGAGGCATCATCAGCTGCCTTCTTTGTCGCCCCTCTTAAGTGCCTCGGGACGCATCACGATACCCTTGTCATCGACCGAGAGCACTAGGACGTCACCGGGAGCGCACTCGGGTACTGAGCGCTCGGCATAGAAGGCGTCGACGTCTGAGGCGCCACGTTTGGCCAAGGACTCCACCTGGCGCTTGCCGACCTTTTGGCCGGTTCCTCGCTCAATCGCGGCGGTTGCCTCGTCATAGGAGCCACGTGACGCCTCGATCGCCGACCATCGCCTGAGGCCATGCGAGTGCTTCTCTTCGGGCAGGTTCAACGAGGCGTCGACTAGATGAAGGTTCTCCTCGCCGCGCTGGCGGTAGGCGAACCGTCTGACACGTACCTCGCCAAAGACGGTGCAAAGGGCTCGGTGGTGTCCAACCTCGATGCTGTCCCGTGGAGTCCCCGCGGAGTCGACAACACCTTCGACACGGGCCTCGCGCTGTGCCCGCAGATCGAGGTGGTCCTGGAACAACCGGCGAAACAGCTCACGGCTCGACACCTCGAGCCGGGCTTCGAGGGAACCGTGGTCCAATACGAAGGCCTCCTCTCCGTCCAAGAAATCGACAACCGACTCGAAGTGCTCGCGCGACGAGCAGAAATTCGCATCACCCAGGATCCCAACTGTCCCGTTCACCGTCGATCGCTCGCTCTGGTGGCCCGCACCCGGGCGACAAGCTCGTCCAGCTCGACCTGGGCCTCGGCTGCGAGATCGTTGACGCTCTTTCGGTAGCGGGCCACCGCCTGGGCCACCTCTTCGACCTCCTCGGGACGCAAGGTGAGCATCTTGGTTCGACCTGCGACGCTATAGGAGAGCGCAGGACTCTCGTGGGGGTCACCCGCGGCACACCGGCAGCTCGGCTTGCCGCACTTTCGTCGCAGCGTGATGAGCGAGCCGGGCAACACCCTCGGAGCTTTTCGTTTTGGCCAAGCGCGACATCATGCCACCTCCAGTCTGTTAGTGCCAGCCTAACAGACCTACACCCCAAAAGGCCTCGGATGGTGGATTATGCAAAGAATCGGGGGGTGCCTGCAAGAGGATCAACGGCTCATTGACGGAGAAACCCCTAATCACAGGTCCCTCCAGGAGAGCCACACCCAATGCATTTGTAGTCCAAAGGGGTTCTCTTCTCGGCGTAACTCCACATTCGTCCAAGTGCGTTCCTTGACGGGGTTCGCATAACGGTGTCCGGCCGAGGATCTGCGGAATTCGGCTCACGATCACTGCATTCATCGGCCAATTAAGGCTGCATAATTCGGGATAGCATCCTTGCAATCATCGGTGTAGAGCTATGATAGCAGTCATGGATACCGTTGCAGTACTCGGACGTGCGTACCGGTCGCGAGTGATCGACATGGCGCTACTTCGCGCGCTGAGCGCGGCCGGTGCTGTGGTAGTCGAAGGTGCCAGGGCCAGCGGCAAGACAATGACCACCCTGCATGCCGCAAATTCCTATACATTCATCGACGATGCTGACGTACAACGCACCCTGGAGATCGCGCCACGCTCGGTGCTCGAGGGGGACGCTCCACGACTGCTCGACGAATGGCAAGTCAACCCCGAGCTCTGGAACCTGGTTCGACGCGCCGTCGATGCGACCGCGGAACCTGGGAGGTTCATTCTTACCGGGTCTGCTATACCCGCCGACGACATCACCCGCCACACGGGGGCAGGCAGGTTCATCCGACTTCGCCAACGGACGATGACCTGGTCGGAGAAGTTGGATGGAGCTGCTTGTCAGGTAAGTATCGCCAGACTGTTTGAGGGTGAGCGACCGGCCACGGATATGAAGGCCAGCATCGAACTCGACGAGGTAATCGAGAATATCCTGCGGCCTGGTTTCCCCGCCATGACGGCGCTCGGGCTCGAACAGTCCGCAGACCGCCTTAGGGCCTACATCGACGACGTTGCACGCACGGATATCAGACGACTGGCCGACGTGCGGCATGAGCCGGACGTGATCAAACAACTGATTGCTGCGCTGGCCCGGTCCATCGCTTCCGAGGTAACCAACAGAACCCTTGCCGCCGACGTGCGAGCGGTAGCGCCGACGATCGACGTCGAGACCATCAGCGGCTACATCAAACTGTTGCAGCGACTGTTCATCGTCGAACCCCAACAGCCCTGGGCGCCAAAGCTACGATCCCGGGCTCGGCTGCGTGTCTCGCCGAAGCTTCACTTGGTCGATGCATCGCTCGCAGCGGCGGCACTCGGAGCAGGACCGGGACAGTTGCGTAGTGATCTGGAAACATTAGGAATGCTCTTCGAGAGTGCGGTGATCCATGACCTGATGGTGTTCGCGTCTGCAATCGGCGGCGAAGTCCGCCACTACCGAGACTCGAACGGCAAGGAGATCGACGCGATCGTCACACTTACCGATGGACGTTGGGGAGCAGTCGAGGTCAAGCTCGGCGGGGCACAGATGCTGGCTGGGATCAAGTCGTTGCGCGACGTCATCGACCAGATCGACACTGACGCCGTTGGCGAACCAACCTTCCGTCTTGTCGTCACCGGCACCGGTCCGGTCCTCATCGCGGACGATGGCACCGTAATCGCCCCACTGAGTGCTCTCGCGCCCTAATCGCAGTTAAATGCAGGCTCGACGGGCTAGAGTTGCCCGTCAGCGCGCAAAGCCCGATGCAGCTGCGTTTGCCGTCTCCCGGCGTACCTTTCTCGGTGCAGTAGCAGATCAGGACAGTGACCAACGGCCGGTGTCCGGTGCCAGCGGCGATCGACTGGAGGAGATACTTGTAGCCGTCCCCACCCGCCATCAAGTGCATCAAGACCGTCACGCCGGTCAGGTGCCTCCGCGACATGGCCTGGGTAATGTAGCCGAGTGATATAGAGGCCATGCGATCTGTACTGGCTCCCTTCCTGCGGCAGCGCGTGAACAAACGCTGTGGTAACTGCAAAACGCTGAGACCCCAACGATGGGCTCTGAAGGCAGTAGAGTCTGCGTCGACCTTCGTCCTCTGACGATGCGGCCTGAGACTGCCACGCTTGCCCTCTGCCCTACCTACAAGACTTCGTTACAGTCCTCCAATCTGCCGGGAACCCTGACTCCGGCAACCGTATGCTCAAGGTCGGTTACAACACAGGACCACTCAGCGTCGACTTCCAAGAGTGGAGGTGAGCTGGTGGCGGCCTCGATCGGTCCGGATCTCGCCCAGATCGCGTAGAAGAACCTCACTCCGTTCCCCAACTCCCGAGTCGAAATGGACAAATGCGAAGACTGGCTGCCACCCGACGCGAAGTTCGACACCGTAGTCTGCGCAGTAGCGTTCCACTGGTTGGATCCGGGCATCCGGTTGCCGAAATTGGCCAAAACGCCGCGTGGTAAAGGGACCCTAGAATCCCACGCCGCCACCATGCAAGACCAGGCGCAGCGGGCTTCTTCAATGACACACAGCCGTACAAATTGAAGTGTGGTCTAAGTGCAATATCACTTAGTTAAGGTCATCTTGTGCATGAACTTGGTTCATGCCAAGAGTCGGTCAGGTCAAGGTTCCCGATGGCGAGCGTCTCACGGATCGGATAGCCATCGGGGTATTGACCTCGATGTTTCCGCCAACGCTCATCGACGAGGTAATCCAGAGGGCTGGGAGGGTAGAGCAACGTCATCGGTTGCTCCCAGCGCGGGTGGTCGTGTATTTCACCCTTGCGATGTGCCTATGGGCCGATGAGGGTTATGAGGAGGTTGCCCGGCTACCCGTCGGTGGCTTAAAGCATATGGCCCGCTGGCGAGGAGACTGGCAAGTGCCGAGCTCTGGGGCACTCACCCAGGCGCGTGCCCGGCTCGGTGGTGAGGTGATGAAGATGTTGTTTGAGCGGATTGCCTCACCGACGGGTACCGAGTCCTCGGTCGGCTCGTGGTGGCGGGGCTTACGGCTCGTAGCGATCGATGGGACCGTGTTTGACCTACCAGACACCGAGGCGAACTCGGCTCACTTCGGTCGACCGGGGAGTAGTCGGGGTGAGATGCAAGGGGCCTTCCCCCAGGCTCGGGTGGTAGCACTCGTCGAATGTGGAACGCACGCGATTATCGGTGCTGAGATCGGCGCATGCTCTACGGGAGAGACCACCTTGGCTCGTTCGCTGTTCAAGAAACTAAACCTAGAAGCACCGACGCACCCGGAGAATTGGTCCCCCAAAACTGAAGAAAGTGCCCCCTGAGCTGGTAGAATAGGTGTATAGAAGCATCCAAAACGACCAACCAAGGAGAACACTTTCTGTGACACAATCTTACCACACGCCAGAGGCTATCGAGGTTGCATTTGACGATGAGAATCTGGTCGCTAATGCTGGACTCCTTCTAGTCTCCACCCTTGCTTCCAAGCTTGGCCTAGATGCTCTCATCTCCGAGCGGGTCGATCTCACCGGTCGAGTGGGTGGAGCCAATCCGGCGAGTAAGTCATTGACCCTCATTCATGCGATGGTGGCGGGAGCCTCGCATATCGACCATATAGATATGTTGAGAGCCGGGGCATCTTCGAAGCTGCTTCCGTTTCGGGTAGTAGCTCCCTCTACCCTTGGTACCTACTTGCGCTCCTTTACCTCATGTCACGTTCGTCAGTTAGACGAGGTGATCGAGGAAGAGCTCACCCGTGCTTGGACAATGGGCCTGGCCCCGGGAGACGATCCCCTGGTGATTGACATCGACTCCACTATCTGTGAGGTATATGGGTATCACAAGCAGGGAGCAGCCTATGGCTATACCAAGAAGCTTGGCTATCACCCACTCTTGGCGGTTCGCTCTGATACTGGTGAGGTACTTCATTGTCGAATGCGAAAGGGTTCAGCCAATACACAACGGGGAAGCAAACGCTTTGTTCAAGAACTCATCGCTAGGTGTCGACGCATCGGTGCAACAGGCAAGATCACCATCCGCTTTGACCCTGGGTATCAATCAGAGGCGACCTTGAAAGAGTTAGAACGTCTAGGCATCTCTTACACCATGGCGGTTCGTGCCAACGCCAAGGGGATAAAGTCGCTGGTAGAGGAGATCAGTAAGGACTCCTGGGTAGCTATTGACTACACCGAGAACGGTGAGGCCCAAGTAGCCGAGACCACCTATAAGGGCAGACGACTCATTATCCGTCGTACCCGCCTCATTGGTGACCAGGCAGAGCTCTTTCCTAACTGGAGATACTTCGGGTTTGTGACCGACTTGGAAGGTCCAGCCATTGAGCTGGATCAGTTCCATCGGAACCGAGCACGGATTGAACTCTCCATCAAAGATCTCAAAGAGGGAGCAGGACTAGAACACATCCCCTCTGGTAAGTTTCATGCCAATGGAGCATGGCTAGCCCATGCGGTGATCGCCCATAACCTCACCCGTCAGGTGAGCTACCTTGGTACCATTACCCCTCGAGAGTCCATGGTCATAGCCCGTACTTTTCGCAACCACTTCATCTCGCTTGTCGGGCGCCTTGTCAACCGATCGGGAAAGATGATACTGCGCACTCCGGCTCGTTGGCCATGGGCCAAGGCCTTCATAAGAGCACTCATCACCCTCCGAACACTCGAACCAGTTCCCATCTAGGGAACTACTTCCGACTCGAAAGCGCGGTCGGGCAACACTCTCCATGCGCCCCACAAATGAAACACCAAATCAGATCCTTAACCCACCACGCCTAACTCTGGGTCAGAACCGATCCAGAACCCCGGGTTAACTCAACGGCACAAAGTCACAGCCTGAGGGCCACCGATGCACCCCGAAACCGGGTTGGTCGGTGGATCCACAAGCGCCGGGAACTCCTGGTCCATCCAACCACGACACTCCCAGGCCTACCATCGTCAAGCGGATGAACCCTTCAAGTTCGAGCTGCTGGACTGGAATAGGTTACGGGGCGACTCTGCGCCTCTTATAGCGCTGACGGACTTCCATGACGCTGATGCCGGCGATACCTAATCCGGCGAGTCCCAGCCCCACCAAACCACCTCCGAGTTCAATGTCCCAGCCGTTATCGAGTGGCGCTTGTGGTGGACCGGTGACGAGTCACACCGGAGTGGGTGCCGAGCTTTGGGACGCACTCACCGGTGCGACGACCCGATGACCCGTCGGCGAGATGTAAGAGCCTGGGATGCGGCCAGTTTTAGACAATGGTGTTGAAGGAGTCACGACAAGCGGTGTCGTGTTAGGTCGGTGACTGGATGTGGGTGCACTCTGGCTCGCCACGATTCTATAGCTGATGGTCGCCGACTTGCCATTCCAGGCGTTGCCAAAGCCCTCTCCACTGGCCAACTCGACCGCGAGGGGTATGGAAACCTGCTGGTTTGGGGCGACATCATTCGCGATGGGCAGCGTGATGTTCTCAAGTGATGGTAGTGTGAGTGGCGAGGATAGACCAAGACTGTTGGACGAGCCGGGATCGAGACGGTAGGTGATCGTCCCCTTGGGGGTGGTCACCAAGAATTCGAGTTGCCCAAGGTCTCCAAACACCTTCAGCGTATCTGTAACTCCGGTGAACTGGAGATCAAAATTCTCCGGTAGGTCACCCGTATTAGACAGTGTGAGTGGAACCGTGTTGGTTGGTACACCCGGGAGGAGGTTGGTCGCTTGGAGGCTCCCGTTAGTAAGACTGATGCCGACCGATGCGCTCGCAAACTGGCTCGCTGGAGCCGGAAAGGCGCCTTGGCCAAAGAAAGAGAAGCTCGCTATTGAGGCCGAGCCTCCAACGGCGATTGCGATCCAGCCTAACCTCGTGAACCGTGGCCATACTATTGCGGGTCTGCCTCTATATTCCACCGCGACACCCTTTGCTGACGAATGCACTGTTTTGACGAGTACACAACGATGAGTTTATGGAGGTTAGTAAAGCAGGTCAACACATTTGATAGCTTCGGTCTGCTTATCTGAAAGATTTAGCAGATTAGCTATTGAGGTGACACTCTCGGTTGTCCGCGTCGATGCCATGGCATTGACTTGGTGCAGCCAGGAACGGAGACAACGGCTGAAGTCGGTGGGCCGTGTGTGATGCGCTCATACAAGACCTGGCATAGAGGATCGGCCTAGGTAGAGACAGATGTCCAATCGGGTCCCAGAATCCTAAAGCCACACGCCTCGACGAGTGGCTCCTTGTTATACACACAGCCGTTCAACTAGGCTGGACGAATCGCCCCAGGTTTTACGGATACCCGAGGAGGTGCATTCTTTGGCCCTCAACGGTTCCGCGCCAAACTTGTGGCGCGCTCGCGACCACAAGACAAGACAGCTACTACTCCTGACAGCCTCGATCACTAGCCTTACATTATTCGGCTGATTCTGCAACGTCATAGGAACTTATGGTAATCTACAACCGAATGCTCATGTCAACTAGCCACGCCGATGCAGTGGATCGTTTTAGCGTCTTGCTGCCACAGCAAGTCTTGCCTTGCTGTGCTACCATTAGAGATATCGCGCTCATCGGCGATGTCTCGAAGTCTGACATGTTCGTTGGCCAAGAGGAGGACGATCTCTCCTCACATGACTTGAACAGCCGGGGCATTACACTTGGCAATGGCGGAGGTTAGGAACTCTTTGTCCTCGTCGCTCAACCTGACTACTTAGGTTGGTCTACGTCCGGTACGTTTCTTGGTCCCTTGTGAATCTTTCGCCGCCTGGGTTGCTGTGAAGATTTGCTTGACCATTGTCATTGCCTCTTCCTCCAAGAGAGTAGATGTACAATGGGTTCAACAGGGGCCAAATACTGAAAACTCCTGTTCTGTAGCACATTTCCGACCAGGGACACTACACAGGTAGCACGCACGGCTCTGAACTCCTTTGTGATGCATTGTTACCACAACATTCAGAGTTCAGGAACCGTGTGCATTTCTTATAGTGTCTTTTGGGCCCCACATACCTACCATGAACTGGCGCCATGGATCAGATCAGAACCAAATCAAAATACATGAATCTCGATAGAGGCATTTTGTTTAAAGGCTTTACCCGGTAAGAGACGGAGCCTAGCGGAGAGGAGTCCATGCGATCGAAAATACGCTCCCTCGACATATCAACAACTCTGCCCATTGAAGTTTATAAGCAAGCTTGCTCAAACGATAACAGACTGAGCCTATAAAGGCTTTTCTCCATAGACATTAAATTGATTTGGGTGATCCTTTTGCAGCTTTTTCATGTGCCGATATTCGCTCACCGTTATGGGCCTATTCTTATTTATTTTTTGGCCACCCTGGACGATCACTCCCTTCTCGTTCCAATTTGGTTTTGGCATGCTTCCAGAATTAGTTGACTTAAACCTTGGTGGCTTATAATTTGGATCACTAGCGACATTGAAGTGGACCATTGCACCTAACTCTTTGACTGCAAAGTCCTGTCCTAGTTTACTGGTTCGACGAAATAACGCTCTGTAGATCCATGCATTGAGTGCATCCTGCTTATTGGAACTCATCGCATTATAAACCTTCTGAGCATCTGCTACAGTAGGAAGCCCAAGAAATTGTCTGATCTCCTTCGATGTGAGCTGGTCATTTTTTGCTTGGTTGGCCTGTGAAAACGCACGATTCTTCTTGAATCGGTTCTTTTGATCAATTTTGGCCTTGCTGAACAGGCCCCCCTTTTGGCCAAGATCTACAAGACCAACTGTTGTCTTGTGTTTACGTAAAAACGCGATCCACTTCTCTGGAGCCTCATCCTTGGTTGCATCCTTGCTCCTTTCCTTCCAAGCACGCAATCCCCATTCACCAGTGGAGTCGAGCTGTTCACGCAGATAGAACAAACCAATTGCAGCAAACGTCGAAGTAATTAAACTATTAATACCTATAACCCGGTTGTACTCATCGATGGTGCGCAACTTGTTCTTTTGTCTATCGTCCAGTCTGCTTTTGGTTGCCGCCCTAGGATCATTATTCCCATACAAGAGATCATAACTGTCCTCAGTTATCAACTTACTAGGATCAGTACCGTACAATCTCTGGATCAGACCAGAAGGATTAACGCTACGACGGACTGCAGGCTTACCTATCCTTCCAATCGCCCCTTGCTGAATGGTGTGCACCAATTCGTGGGCAAGGAGATGCTGACCAGCAGGATGTTCCAGCGATGGCGCACCTGAACCGAGGAAGACATCACTTCCTACGGTAAAGGCAAGCGCACTCATCTTACGACAGAGCATCTTTGGGGTTCGGCCCCGATGAATTCGCACTTTGTCAAAGTTTACCCCGAACGCCCCCTCCATGGGTGAACGTAGCCGTGAAGGAAGCGAGCTTCCACCAGCGCGCAAAGCACCGATCTGTGTCTCCGTTTCGGCATCAACTTCGCCACCACTTCTCCCCAACGCCGGAGCATCGGCCACAGTCCGCCGTTGCAGGTCACTGGTCATTACACCATCTGTATCGCCCAAAGTGCCTGCCAGCACCTTGAATCTAGCGTTAGGTCCGAGGTGTGCCATAACCCGGTCGGCCACATCATCTGCCTCCCTCTCGTAGCGATCATTGGCCGAACCAACTTTCAACTTAGGCTGAGCAGCAGCTAAAAGCACCACTACCCCATGGTTCCCTACACTGCCTTGCAAATCAAGGATCCGTTGCACCTCCGGTGCATTTTTGGAATGACCAACCGCAGCAGCCTTCTTTGCTGATTCAGCGGTGGATGGTTGCCTTCGAATCGACTCCCGCAGCGTTATGCTCATAATTATCCCCCTGGCACTAGTAATCTGGTAGGGAAAGACAAACTCAACACATCGACTATAGCTCTTTACAATACTAGAGTCAATGGCTAGTCACTAAGGTTGAGCCTAGAGGCACCGACCAACACTGTTGAATTTGTCCTCCAAAACTAAAGACAATGCCCTTTGAACTGGCAGAATAGTCGCTTGAAAGCATCCAAAACAACCAGTCAGGGGGAACCCTTTTCTGTGCAGAAATTCTCCCACACGCCAGATTAGACGGCTCCTAGAACACGGTCTACTTCGTTTGCGAGGAGAGGGCCACGGTCTACTTGCCTCGCTCCTATGGGCTCAAGAGCTGAAGCACTTCTCGAACGTGGTGGCCACGGAGTTTGCGCGACCGAGTGAGAACCATTCTCTGGGTCGCCACATCGATAGCCAGGAACTCATGGGGTCTCAAGTAACCGAGTGAGCCATACGCCTAAAGGGGACTTCGAACTTAAGTGGCGGGGGGGGGGGAAAGCCTCACCCCCCCCGGGGTCCTCACAGATTCCAGACGTTTCAGTCTCCCGCCATCTGGCGTGTGTCATCTAGCTGGCAATGCCGTGCGCGTATGTGATCAATGGGCAACGAGTGTTGGTGCGCAGTCGCTTGTACTTCTGTCGGGCCCAACGAATGAGATATTCGTCGATTTGTCGACCAGACTGGACCAACCGGGACGGATAGAAGCGCCCATAATAATTGATCCATCCTCGCACTATCGGATTGACAAAAGTTGCGAGTTCCTCAAGCTCCATATCACTGTGGAGATGAAGACGCCATCGTTTGATCTGGTGGCGTATCTCCTTGGCGGCGGTGTCGCTGATCGCCGGTGCGAAGCCGACGAAGAACTGACCCCTGCGATTCTTGGCTAGCCGGGGACGGAAGCGGTACCCAAGGAAGTCAAACTGCTCGTGCTCATAGGAGCCTTTGCGGTTTGCATCCTTGCAGTACACGATTGCCGTCTTATCTGGATTAAGCTCCAGACCCAGCTCTGCCAACCAGTCTGAACTGGACATACTCAACTAGATTATTCCCAGATCCGAGTGCGGCGCTTAGTCCAACTGGACAATATGGGGGACTCTTGCGACCGAGCCGTTGTGTGTACTGGTGGCGTTTCTCTCGGGAGGGACGACGTAGTACAATCACCGAGACGTTGACCTCTAACGCATTAACGAAATGTCCGGCCTCGATTACCCACAACTAATGTCGCTAGCATCCTGGCCAAGGTGGTAGGTATTGCTCGAGGTACCTGGTAGAGCCACACTGTCTGTGGGCCTACCTGTGGCTCCGGGCCGCTCTTACTCAACGACACTCACGAGTCTCCTCGTGCCACCACTATCTATGGGCAGGAAAACTACAACGCAACCCCAACGTTGCCTCTGAGGCATTCGTCGATATGCCACAGCAGTTTGTCGCTAGCAGCCCAAACTCGCCCGAGACCCTTCTCACAAGCGTCAACAGGGCATCATAAAGGCGCCCCACCTCGACGACAGGCAACGCTTCTTCCGGCACCGCCATCCTCACTTTTAGCGTGGTGCACGCGGCTTGCATGTCCGCTCAAGCCCTAGCGATCACCCTCGGGAAGCAAACGTGCCGGTCTAGCACTTTTGTCCGCGCCCACTACCGTCGCTACGGCGCTCCAAGCACCTTTGAAGACGACTACTTCTTTGGTGTCATCGCCGCAGCATGCAACCGGTGCCGTGAGCACTCCTCGTCCTCCGCGGGCGCCGTGAGCTTGGACTCGCTCTAGCTGAGTAGCCCTGTGGCATCATCGAGTCATGGCGGCCTCGATCTTTCGGGTCAGCACTACGTTCGACCCATTGGACTCCCACATTCTGTAGTGCCAGGGCTACCATGGCCATCGCCTGAGGAACCAGAGTTGGTGAAGGCTCACGAGGCCACCCTTGACCAGTTCCTTGACGCTCCTGCCCAGTATCAGGTTCCGCTCTACCGACGCACCTACTCCTGGGGCGAGAACCAACTCAGCCAGCTTCAGAACGACCTCATCACCGTGGCTGACCAGTTCGCAGACGGTCGTTCGGTTTCGGCTTACTTCCTTGGATCGATGCTTCTGATATCAATCCCGCCGATCAGCCGCCCTTACTCTGTCCGTAAAAATGTGTGCACTGTGCCCTAACAATAGCCTGCGGAAGCAATGCGAACTAGGTTGGCACCTAAAACAGCTCCGATGTCTGGAGCGGGCGACGGGAATCGAACCCGCGTTCTCAGCTTGGGAAGCTGATGTGAGCGTAATTTTCGTGCACTCCTGACCAGCATGTTTTCAGAAGATGTCCAGGTGAGACGGAGAATAGATAGTCCACTAATATCCGCTACGAACCGTTACAGACCACTATTTTGTGGTCTACTTGTGGTCTGACTAAGGCAGCCACTATGGAGGGCTTTGCTTTCCCCATTGCTAGCACCACTCTATGTCAGCGTATCGTTCCAACAGCGGCCGACGAGCTTGCTGAGAATACAGCTCTTACGTCTAGGAATCTGAATTCGCGGATGTGACCTCGGATTCCTTAGCCGGCAATCCCGGTATGATATAGGACTCCTCGCTAGATCGTGTGGATAACGAGAGCCGCCCACTTCGGCAGGCATAGCACCGCTTCGGCGCGGTAGGGGTCGCTCTGGCAGAACGCCACCGAGCAGACCGCCACCACCACGATCGCAACCACCACGATCGCAACCACCACCGCAGTGTTCACCTTCACTCCTCGCGGGCAGACGGACCCTAACGGCGACGCCCTCAGGGTCGTCGAGGGTGAGCATGACGTCGTTGAAGCGCGTCCCCTCGTCGAGGTGTATGCGTAGGCCGCGCTGGTTGCTGTGGACGGCCGCGAAAAGTCGTGTGTTTAGTGATGCGTCGAGGAAGGTTCCGACGGCGGTCCTGCCAGGAATGTGTGTCCCGGTGATCTTGAAGTGGCGCGGGCGGAGTCCGTGGATCTCGTGGATCGGATTCTCGATGACTGCAACATCACGTACGGTCGCTACCGAGAGATGGATCTCGGCATTGAGACCCACCGCCTCGACCCGCTCTGAGGTCGAAAGGGTAATGACGAGGTCGTCGCCGTCTCTAGTGAGTGTTACCATGATGACTTTCCCTTTTCCAACCAATTGGCGACCAGTTCGATGAGGCGCGGGTCGACGAGGCGGCGCACCTGCTCCTTGTGGCCTCTCAAGCTGGGCTTGGTACCTTCGGAGCGCATGAGGTGCGTCACGCCAGGTAGGCGGTGCGTCTCGATATCGCCGGGGATGAGTTCAAGCATCCGTTCGAGGTCCGCAGGGTTGACTTGGATGTCCTTTTCGCCGGTGATTGCCAGCACCGGTACGCGAATGCGAGCGAAATCCGGAGCCGGGTCGTAGGCGAAAAACTCCCGGAACCACTTTGCGTTGTATTTCTTCAGTGAAATGCGGGCGACATCTTCGGTTGTGACTTTGAGACGGTCGAGCGATTTCTGCTGCGATTTCACCGGATCGATGCGCAAGACTCGAACGATCCATGCGTTGAAGCCTGTCAGTCCGCCAGTTACCTGGCGTCCCTGCCACTGCATGGTCTGCTCGCCGGGAAGCGCCGAACCGCTGGCGCGTTGACCCAAACATAATGATGCATATCTACCAGGGTCTTTGCCTTCCAGAATCCGCTAAAAAGTGACGCGGCGTCACATTGTTGACTCTCCTTTGCCCCCGTGATCTTGAGAGACAACTTCATCTGCGGCGTATCTCACATTGATCTAGTTCTCTGTCGATAGACACGAGGATCTTGTCAACAACATGGTTTGAATCCGCGATCTGCATAGTTGACATGAACTCCTTCAGCCCCTCGATGAACTCCTCGGGATGGCCGTCCCGGAGATGATCTACCAAGATCCGATAGACCTCGCTGGCGGCATCCCCCATGCCTGGATACATTCCAATTGCCATCCCCGCACGAGAGAAGTAGAATTGAACGTAGTCGTCTCACAAAGGAAGTGGACCGAGCTCAAGGGGCCGTCCACGCTCTAGTGAGACTAGAAGACGACCCCGACACCCATTCGTTCGAAGGCGATTGCCTCAGCACTGTGCACATAACCTTGCCGAGACCGAAGGTGCGACTAACGCACTTTGTATGCGATCTCGGTCATCGGGGACTTCCCAAACCCAGGTGCTGTCACATGGTCATGAGGCGGACCCATGAGTCGGAAGGACGTTCCTGGACCGTTGAGTGCTCAAGACGGGCATCGTTGTCTGCTATTAATCCGGTACGCCACTTCGGAAACGAATCCAAGTTTACCGTTGTCCTTCGTCGCCAAGACAGATCTGAATGATAGCAACCTTGGCCGAGGACATAGACTCTCAATCTCGTCGCCAGTGGTGATAGTTCGGTGATTGTACTGCACTTATAGTCTCTCCCCTTCTCAGTCCATGGCGCTGCTTATCTCCGTATGGGGTGTTCCACCAGCGAGGCAGTAGCGCGACGTTGCCTCTAACGTGATCGCGGAAGTCTTGGATTGTGGCGATCGAGGAAGCCAGAACGTCGCCAGTACGGCCTACAATCCGACCGTGCTCATCTTTCGTGGGCGAATTGAGCGGCGAATCCATGTGCTAAATTCGGTGCTCGTCGTGCTCAGTCCGCATCTCTCTTAGCTCGGCTATGGCTTGATCCGAGAACTCCCTCTCTGATACTCTGAGTACAAGAGAGGGAGGCATGGATGCTTGTCATAACCCGCGAGGAAGGCGAGAGGATCGTCATCGACGATGACATCGTGATTACCGTGGTCGAATCAAAACGAGGCTCGGTGAGAATCGGAATCGAAGCCCCTCTACAGGTGGCGATCTCACGAGAGGAATGAGTGTCGATTTAATACGAGTAACCATTGACGCTGTCCATATGAGGTAAGGTTGAGATAGAGATGACCAGTCCATCATCCATAGCCGAGCGAGACGAGGTTCTGCGCCAGATGGTCGATCTATGGGAGAACGGAGTATCGCCACAAGATTGGCCAACCCGTCTTCGCCAGATCTTCGCCCAGGCGTGTTGGCCCCATGTTCGCTCGCGACTCCCAATTCGACCAGTGCTTGGTCGAGAGCACGCAAAGGCACTCCTGCTAGTTGGGGTCTTCTGGCGTGGTCACACCACACTCGAGCGCGTACCCCAGTGGATCAAGGACCTAGCTGCCCCGAGTGTGCGAGACCAGGACCTTGAGATCTTGGCAGACCATGTCCGTCACCATCTGGGGCGAGACATTTCACGGCGCAAGATTGCGTTGAACGAGGCTGATGGAGGGCTGGATTAATTACTTGCTCTCGACACAAATGGTTTAGCCACAGAGGGTTGAGACGCAGCGACTTCGGATGCGAAGAGTCGGACACGGAGAGTTCATGGGGGCCGACTCTTGGGATCTAGCTACCCACCGTCTAGGAGCTTGGCCACCGGCTTGGTTGCCCCCTCGTGGCTGGGCTAGCGCGATTGAAGGGCGAGCGATCTCGTTACGAAAACCATCACCCCGGCCCAGTTGAGGTATTTGGCCCCACCCCTATTGACTACGTCAAGATGCGTTTGGCTCCAAAGATGGCGAAACCGGGTGGACACGGAGACATTCACGCAGCAGCGGTTGAACGAAATCTACTTCTCCATGTCGGGTCTGGTGGATCACCCCTCCCTCGATCAGGTGGGCCAGCCACTTATCAACGGAGCTCTGGCCGATAGTTAACCGAGAGGCGATTGCAGAGGTTTTTGACGGCCCATGATCTGTTGCCATAGCCACTAACAACGCTCGATCATTCTCGGGCAGCTCTGTTAATTCTGATTCGAGCTGCCATGAACCTATACGTTCGCGTACCTCCAGTACTCCAGATGCCACATCATCTCGGGTGATCACCCGCTCGTCGGGGTGTTCATGGGATATCAGGTGACCGAGAAGCTGGATACGGAATGGATAGCCCCCGGTTGCTTGCACAGCGTCATCGAGCGCAAGAGGCTCGATCTCGCGATCGCTGCCTTCGATAGGAACCCTCAGTGCGTGTTTGGCATCATTTAGGTTAATTGGGCTAAGGACATGGAGATCGGCTAGTTGGAGGCTAGAAAGAGCCGGATCGGCGAGAATGAGATTTACTGACCGTGGTAGACCAGCACCGACGAATGCTACCGCCCCATTGTCGGAGAACGCCTGGTACAACGCAGCCCCAAACTCTCGTAACTCATCGAACTGTGCGACATTGAGCTCATCGAGGGTGATGAGCAGACCGGAATGAAGGGAGCGAAGGTGATCGCTTACAAGCTTGAGCTGATCACCAAAACTTTGTGTAGACGCCGTTGTGTTGCTGTATCCATGGCTTGTCAGCAGCCCTGGGAGGGTAATGTTGGTGAGCCGGTCAACAAACCCAGCGTAAGCAGTCTCTGAGATCACCAGCCACCCATGCGCTCTGGCAACTCGTTCGACCTCATTTAGCATCACTGTTTTGCCGATGCCACGGCTGCCGGTATAGATGGTTGCTCTGGTTGATGATCCTCGATCATCGGCCAACGACGCAGTGAATTCGGCGATGAGATCGTCCCTTCCAACCAATAACGGAGGCGAGACTCCGAAGGTCGGAGTGAACTGGTCGCGTGCCATATAGCTACGATAGACGCGACACACCTGGCTCTTGTGATTGTTTCGCCGCAGGAGGGCAACCAGCGAGCCGAGCCGTATCCCAATCACTGAGGCAAGATGGGCCAGCGAACTCCGCCGGTTATGCGAGGGTATCCAAAGGGTAGGCATTGGTCGATCCGTAACCTCCGCAAGGATATCATCTACGCCGATAAAAGCACGGCGCCGGCCATCTTTTGTTTGGCCATCGCCCGATCCAAGTTCAATCGCCCGACTCGGCATAACTGCTAGATTTTCAACACCCTCAGCCGATGAGTACTACTGAGCAACTCTGTCGGCTAGGGGTGGTCGGACCCCTCGGGTTCTTCTTTGACCGCTCCTGTGACCGCTCCTGTCGAGTCTGTTTGACTATCTCCTGGTAGGTGCGGATTCTGATCTTGTGGAGCCAGCGGAGGGGCAACTGTCACGCGCAGTCGTTCACGATGTTTACGTAGCCGCTCAGCTTCTTGCTCCTTTACGGAAGCGAGCATTCCCTCTAAGAGGGGTCCGAATAGTTCAGCTGGTCGTTTGGTAACCATTTCCCTATAGTCACCCCTAGCCATCAGACCCCTTGCTGGTAGGTCCACTACAGTCATACATAGGGCGAGGATAGAGGAGTCATGAAGAAGGTATACCCAAGGGATCAGAAGGAACGAGTACTGAGGAAGCTCCTAGAGTTAGGTGACGGTGGGGATGCTCCCGAAGGTGCGATCACCAAGCTTTCGAATGCTGAAGGGATTCCACCCAACACGCTCTACACGTGGAACGCGTCACTGAAGCGAACCGGTGCCGTTGGCAAGTTCTCTGCGTCTGGTAACCCCTCGGTTACGCTCTCGTCGAAGGCAAAGTACGAGATTGTTCTTAGAACCGAGTCCATGACCGAACTCGAGCTCGGTACCTACCTGCGAGAGCAGGGGATCTTAGCGGAGGATCTGATGCGCTGGAAGGTGGCCTGTCAAGAGGCCAATGACCGCTCGAGCATCGCTGCCAAGGAGTACCGTGCGAACTTGGCAGCCCAACGGGCAAAGGTGATCGTCTTGGAACGAGAGCTTGCCCGTAAGGAGAAAGCTCTAGCAGAAACGGCAGCTCTGCTGGTGCTGCGGGGAAAAGCCCAGGCGTTCTGGGGGGACAGGGACGACTAATCCCTCTCCCAGAGCGCCAACAAGCCGTAACCCTCATCGCGGAGGCCAACAGCGCTGGCGTTAGCCTCTCTGTCGCAGTACGCGAGGTAGGGATCTGTGAGAGCACCTATGAGCGTTGGAGAAAGGCAGGTGGCGTGGATGCCACCACAGCATCAGCTGAGGAGCTCGTGGCCGCGATCGTCGAGGATAAGCGGGACTTCGGATTTAAGTGGGGAAATTAGTCGGGTATAGCCACGCACTAGGGGTGAGTTTGGGAGGGTCACAGGGGCTCTGCCAGAATGGGATTAGTAACAACTCATCACTGGAGGACCCCTGTGGAACAAAATCCTATCCGCATTGCAGAGATCTTGCTCGGTCTAAAGGACGTCAATTTGATTGGTGTCGAGGATCTGGGTGACGAAGATTCAAAGACACCCCTTCGGGTCCATATCGAGTGTCTGGGTGAGCGGCCAAAATGCCCAGTCTGTAATGGGATGAGCTATTCCAAAGGAAGCTCACTAGTAGAGCTGATTGATCTACAAAGCTTTGGCCGTCCCGTAAGGCTCATCTGGCACAAACGCAGGTGGGTGTGCAAGGATGAGACCTGCATCGCCCCGTCATGGAGTGATGTGGACACTAGGATCGCAGCCCCAAGGCTAAAGCTCACCGATAGGGCAGCTAGATTCGCAACCCGGGTGGTTGGTAGAGACGGACGATCGGTGTCATCGGTAGCCAGAGAGCTCGATTGTGACTGGCACACGATCAATGATGCTGTAATTGCCTATGGGACTCCCCTCGTTGAGGATCCAAATCGCTTTGGTGAGGTTCGTGCACTTGGATTAGATGAGACCCTGTTCTATCGCGAGGGTCGCTATCGGACCCAGAAGTGGTCTACCTCAATCGTGGACGTTATGAGCGCAACCCTTCTCGATGTAGTTCCTGGTAAAGGAGGTGCGGAGCCAAAGAAGTGGATAGCCAGCCAGCCCAGGGAGTGGCGTGATGATATCAAGTGGGGAACCCTTGACCTGGCTGGTTCCTATAGGGCGGTATTTAAAGAGGCGTTACCCAATGCTGTCCTGGTCGCCGATCCATTCCACCTCATAAAGATCGCCAACACTCGCCTTGATGAGACGAGGAGACGAGTACAACAGAACATCCTTGGTCACAGAGGCAGAGGTGGGGATCCGCTCTATCGCATCCGGCGACTCCTTAATATGGCCAAGGAGAAGCTCACCGAGGGTGCCAACGATAAACTTACTCGCTTCCTTGAGGCTGGAGATCCAGATAACGAGGTAGCTACCAGCTGGCGAGCCAAGGAGTCCCTACGAGAGCTCTATACCTATCGTGACCCAGATCTCGCCAGAGACCACCTCGATGCGCTCATCAGTGACTTCACCGACAACCAACGACCACCCGAGGTCCAGCTACTTGGGAGAACCTTGAAAAGCTGGCATGATGAGATCCTGGCCTGGCATAGGTCCTTTGTGACCAATGGACCGACAGAGTCGATGAACAACCTCATTAAGCGGATCAAGCGCATCGCCTTTGGAATGACGAACTTTGCGAACTTTCGCATTCGAGTACTCCTTAGCGCTGGTAAGCCTGACTGGTCACTGCTAGCTACGGTTACCCCGGTGACAACGCATATCTCTAGCGCACTTGGTTCGTAACCGGAACCAACTAACCCAATAAGTAAGACACCAGGGAGAACCCCTTGTCCCCTCTTGCCCGTTCACGGGTTGTGTAGTTTAGAACTCTCCACATGACGGTCCCAATCTGGCCAATCACCTCAGATGCGCTCAACGACTTATCGATTCCTGGTCGATCTTGGTGCCGGATTACCGCTGATTTCCGAAGATCCGATAGTATTCGCTTAGGTACTTCTCACCCTCATCGCAGAGTACGGTCACAATTGTAGCAAACTCGGGATGACGCGCTTTAAGCCGTCTGGCAGCCACCACATTCGCTCCCGAGCTTGGGCCAACGAAGAATCCACGTCTTGCCAACGCATACATCTCGGTGATGGCGTCGAGGCTCGTAACCGCCACCAACTCATCAACCTCTTCACGATGTCGCTGGAATATTCCGGGGACAAAGCCGTCAGCGATCCCTTCGATCTTGTGATGGTGGACCTCCCCGCAGAGAATCGTGCACGATTCATCCGGCTCCATACCGACAAGCCAGCAGGCCGGATTGGCGGCGTGTAGACACTGACCGACGCCAATCAAGGTACCGCCGGTACCCACGCCCATTACGAAGGCATCTGGGAGACGCCCAACGCCAAGGTCAGCTAGAATCTCGGGCCCGAAAACCTCTCGATTCTCCTCAATATTCGCCTCCGAATCGAACTGCCCTGGAAAGTAATAGCCAGGTTGGGCACCCAGAGTACGAGCCTCCTCCAGGGCACCGTTTACATGAAAATCGCCCACTTCGCGAACTTCGGCACCGAAACCTCGCGAGATAGCTATACGCTCACTACTAAGGCCCGCTGGCATTACTACGATCATCTTGTAACCCTTGACCGCCGCTACCATGCTCAACGCATTGCCAGTGTTGCCACTAGATGCCTCTACGATCGTCATACCAGGCTGAAGCTGGCCAGACTCTTCAGCGCGTTCCACCATATACTTAGCGATACGAGCCTTGATAGATCCCGATGGGTTGAGGTACTCAAGTTTTGCGTAAATCCCCTCCTCGACTTCAACAAGTGGAGTCGATCCAATATGAGCCAAGAGATCTGGCTTGAGCTGTGTCGTCATTGACCTATTCCCCCTTTTCGCGCTACGCCGTCTTCACCAAAAAGAAAAGCTCAGCCAACCGCCCGTCATTGAGTCCTGCGGTCTCAGCACCAGCTGCGAGCCATCCACGAACCATATCGCGCATACCTGCCGGATCAGGCAGCTGACTCTTATGCTGCTCAATGGCTTCGATCTTGGCGTCAAAGGTATCAGTCACATCAACATAATGTGTTGGATCAGGATAGGCCATCAGCGCTACGTCGAGAACAGTATGCGCCTCAAGGCCTTTGGCGAGCAGATCTTGGTGGGTGAATGGATTACGTGCATCCGGGTACACGGCGCACAAAGCTGCTTCGCCAGCTGCCAGATGATCCGGATGCGATGACCCAATGCGTGCATAATTACGTGTCGGGGACTGGCAGAGTACCCGTTCAGGCTGGAAGCGGCGGATCATCGCGGTTATATCGTGTCGCAGTCGCATCGACACCTCGAGCGAACCATCATGAAAGCCGAGAAACTCGACGGTGTCAACACCGACGGCCTTCGCGGCAGCCTGCTGTTCACGCCGCCGTATCATTGGGATTTCAGATCGCGGGATATTAGGGTCAAAGCCACCGGCATCTCCATCGGTGACGATGCAATACGCTACCTCTGTCCCCTGCCTGCGCCATGCGGCGATTGAGCCGGCGACACCAAAATCGACGTCATCTGGATGCGCTGTCACCACCAATACTGACTTTACTGGTTCAAGTAACGCTAAGGACATGAGGAACCTCCATCTTTTCTTCCTCCATCCTACCGTCGCCCTCGATCGCCACCGGAGACGACAACGATCGCAACAACTTAACGCCCTATCGCGGTAAGACAACGCCATGGTGGTGGCGCGCTAAGACGGACTCAAAGACGGTCCTAGTTAAAGCAGCGCACTCGGCCGAGTGGCTATCTTGTGACGTGGTTCTCTCCGTCGCAAACCTTGTTCTGTTAGTAGAGCAGAGTCTGAAAGCCAAGCTCAGCGTTTCGCAACTGTCTCTATCTACCTCGTAACGCCAACGCCTGCTTATAGGTTCTGATCGACTTTGGTACCCGTCGGGAGCTCTGGCGATGGCGCTCTCGCGATGTTCTTGTCAACGCCACCAAACAGATAACTCCCCCTCCCACAAGATCAGCAACTCCAAACCCCCAAAGACCCTGTGCTAGCATGATAGAAGCCTCACCAGCGAGCAACACCAATGTCATGACGAGAACAAATGGTCTCATCCGTTCAGCGGATTCGAGTCGCATTTTCTCAGCAAGTAAGAAAACCGTAGGCACGTCATCAATCCCTAGATGGGAGTGAGGCGCTGAAACACTCTGTCTACCAAACTCCCGCACCGATCTGCGCCACTGGCGCCGCTCAGACGGTGAATACTCACGGAGAGTGACCGCGAAACTTGTCTTCCTGCGGCGGCCTTCGAATACTCCTACAGCGAGGAGATAGAAGCAAATCACCAGAACTCCTGGAATTAGGTAGAGCGCACTCATGAGAGAATAGTAGCCGACTTCTCCGACGATCCCAGCATGTTGTCAACAAGCAGCGATGAATCTTCTCTGGCCGGGCAGTGGCCTAGATCCCGAATACACGAACAGCTCAGCTTGCGCTAGCCTGGAGCTATGACCGCCTCCGTGAGACTCGCAGCTGGTGACAGAGCACCTTCATTTTGCCTACCAAACCAATACTCATCACAGATATGTCTCGAGTCCCTAGCCGGCAAGGTCAGTATCGTCTACTTCTATCCCAAGGATATGACCCCTGGATGTACGCTTGAGGCCACTGATCTCAACGAGATCGGTGGCGAACTTCAGAGTCTCAACATTGGACTACTAGGTATCTCTCCAGACAGTATTGACAGTCACCGCATTTTTGCCGAGCGTTTCCAGCTTGGTTTTGACATACTTTCGGATCCAACCAAGGACGTGATGACTCGATGGGGTGCCTACGGAGAAAAGGTGAACTACGGACGCAAGGTGATAGGAGTAATCCGTTCGACCTTTATTCTCAACCCCGACCTAACCATCGCCCATGCCTTATACTCGGTCAAGGCAACTGGACACGCCACTCGCATCCTTCGGTTATGTGAGGCGATGGCAGCATCGCACTGATCGAAGCATAATGGCCGTCATTGGAGATTCACTCTTTAGCTATGGCACAGACGGTCTGGGCCTAGCAAAACTGAATCGCTACAAAAAAGGAGCATAGAACCATGTCAGAAGCCGTCATCGTCGCAGCCGTACGAACACCAATCGGGAGAGCCTTCAAGGGATCACTGGTAGGTGAACGACCCGATGACCTCTCTGGACTCGTCATAGCCGAGCTAATGAGAAGACTACCGTCACTCGATCCAAGCCGGATCGACGATGTGATCTGGGGTGCCGCACTTCAACACGGCGAGCAAAGCATGAATCTGGGCCGTAACGTGGCGGCGCTCGGCGGCCTACCCGATACTGTACCAGGGACCACGGTCAATCGGTTTTGCGCATCTTCGCTGCAGTCGATTCGCATGGCTTTCCACGCTATCAAGGCTGAGGAGGGGGAGGTTTTCATAGCCGGCGGGGTGGAGAGTACAACGAGATGCTCGCTGAAGGGTTTTGACCCCGAGGATATGAATCCTCGTTTTACCGACCAGTCGCGCCCGGACTATATCAACGAGATGTACATCCCGATGGGACTGACCGCTGAAAACGTTGCCAAGCAGTACAACGTCACCCGCGAAGCCATGGATGAGTACGCTAAACTTTCTCAGGATCGTGCAGCGGCCGCCCTGGCATCAGGTTTCTTTGACCGAGAGATCCTCCCAATTACCTTGGCCGACCAGACGGTGCTCACCCGTGACGACGGTCCGCGGCCAGACACTACGCTTGAAAAACTATCCAGCCTCAAACCGGTGTTCTTACCCGACGGAACGGTGACCGCGGGCAACGCATGTCCTCTCAACGACGGCGCCGCTGCGGTCGTCGTCATGTCCGATAGGGTCGCCAATGAGCTCGGTCTCACTCCTCTTGCTCGGATCGTTGGGAGCGCCGTATCGGGATTGGCACCAGAGATTATGGGTGTTGGACCGATTGAGGCGATCGCTAAGGTGCTCAGACTCACCGGCCTGACCATCGAGCAGATGGATATCGTTGAATTGAATGAGGCCTTTGCTGCACAGGTACTCCCGGTGGCACGCGAGGCTCATATCTCGATCGAAGACCAGCTCAATCCACATGGTGGCGCTATTGCACTTGGGCACCCTTTCGGAATGACCGGAGCGCGGATCATGACCACCTTGTTGAACGGCCTAGCCACCTCCAACGGACGTTACGGTCTTGAGACCATGTGTGTCGGTGGCGGCCAGGGTATGGCGATGATCGTGGAGAGGTTATAGAAACTGGCTACCAACCCAACTCGACTGATTCTTGTACGCCATGGCACCACACCTACTACCGGGAAGATCCTTCCCGGTAGAGCTGCTGGGCTCCACCTCTCCGACTACGGCCGCCAACAGGCGAATGCAGTTGCTGAACAACTCCCAGCGCGTTTCGGAACAGTCTCCGCAATCTTCACATCACCTTTAGAACGTGCACAAGAGACCGCTCAACCTCTTAGCCAGCGTCTCAAGCAAGCTGCAGTAATTGAGCCACGCCTGATCGAATGCGACTTTGGGGAGTGGACCGGCGCAACACTCACCAAGCTATATCGTAAACCCGCATGGCGTGATCTCATGGCCCAAGCCGGCAACTTCCGTTTTCCTGGGGGCGAATCGATTCGCGAGGTTCTGGAGCGCATGACTAACCTGATTGACACCATCCGCAGCGAACATGCCGGAGAAACCGTAGTTGGCTTCACACATGCTGACCCTATCAAGATCCTCGCCACCGACGCGCTCGGAATGCATGTAGATCAGATGCATCGCATCTCAGTAGCCACTGCGTCGATGACGACCTTCGTCATCAGCCAGTCTGGGCTTAGCCTAGACTCTCTCAACACAGGATCGATGATTGGAGGAGACCCAGCTTGAGCGAATCGATCGACTTCGGTTCCGTAACCCACTTTACCGTAGGGACACTGGGAGAGCCTGGCCATCGCGTCTTCCTCTTGCAGGCTGGCTCTGGGAGCTTGATTCTAACCGTCAAGGTTGAGAAGACCCAGGTGCTTGCTCTAATACAGGGACTCGCAGCGGCGGTGGAGGAGTTACCCCGTCCACACGAACTCGCCGGAGATCAAGTGCTCATCGGGGATTTAACTCCGCAATGGGTCGTCGGATCGATTGAAATCGAGGTGGATTCGATTACCGAGCTCATCGAAGTGGAGCTTGAGGAACTTGTCGCCGAAGACGAGGAGCCGGACTCGGCACGCTTTATTATCACGCGCGAGCAAGCCGCACAGTTCGCCATAACCGCCACTCGATTGGTGGAGCGAGGGCGTCCGCCGTGCCCACTGTGTGGCTACCCACTCGATCCAGAAGGACACTCATGCCCGAGAACCAACGGCCATCGAGCCCCGAGCCTATAGCAGACGAGTACGAGCTCTCCACCTGCAAGGTAACAGTCCTCGGACGGATCGAGGCGAGTTCAAATGGTGCGCTGCTGGTGGAGCTCGAGGAAGGCGGCCTCGGTATCTACAAACCAGAGTCGCTAGAGCGGCCGCTGTGGGACTTTAGCGCTGGCCTCTACCGTCGAGAACGGGCAAGCTACCTGCTTGCACGCCAGCTAGGACTCGACTTCATCCCTCCGATCGTCATCAGGAACGACCTCCCATTTGGCAGGGGATCACTTCAAAGCTTCATCGACGCAGACTTCAACCGCCACTACTTCGATCTATTTGAAGAGCCGGATCTGCAGGAGAGCTTCATAGAAATAGCCGCCTTCGATATGGTTGCCAACAACGCCGACCGTAAAGCGGGCCACATCCTGATCGACCGCGAGCGCCACCTCTGGGGGATCGACAACGCGCTCTGTTTCCACTATGAACCCAAGTTGCGAACCGTCATCTGGGAGTTCGGTGGTGCCTCAATCAGCGAATCGCTCCTTGTTGCCATGGCCGGAGCGGCCGATAGCTTGGATCCCGAATTTCGCGAACTTCTATCCGATCGAGAACGTAGAACGCTAGTACACCGCCTCCGTGTCCTATGTTCAATGGGCACGCTCATGGATCTAGACGTCGACGAACGCCCCTATCCTTGGCCACTTGTCTAAAAGAGCCGCTACAGTGCCCTTCCCATAATGGGACTCAGCGCGACTTCCTACCTGTCCTTACGAACGTAGCTTCCTGAGTCGCTTACGCGGCATCTGGTGGCTGGCGCTTCATGGTTCGCTGTCCGGTGTGTTGTTAGACCAAGCGTGCGGTGTACCTCCACGTCCTATAACCGCAAGTCCTGCAGCAAATATATTGTTGGCTACATTGGTTGTATGCACACACGAGATACAACAAAAGTTGGCTTGGTTCTCGCGATTTCTCCTGTCCGTGTTCACAATCAGAGCAACCCAGGCTTGTGTATGCACAGCTGGTGATTGTGACCTGTAATGGCTCGATAGCGGTAGCTGCCTTGCTAAGGTGCTGGCGCAACATACCCCAGCTCATGGCGAGAATCGACCTGTTGAGCTCCTGAACCGCCCCGGCGTTCCGTAAAACCCGGGGCGACCCGCCTAGACCTCTCCGAATAATGGCTACAATCCGGCCAAGCTCCTCAAAACGCTCAACGGCTCGCCGATTCCTGGCCGAACTTGGTACCGGAATACCACTTATCTAGAAAGACCCAGTTTACGGCCCTCATTCCATTAACTTAAACTCTCTTCACTCCTCGCGCACACACTGATACTGAGACCTAGGGTCGAGAGTTCACCGTCTATGAGTGCAACCGCTGCGGTAGCCGCTCGCTTGGAGAACAACGCTGCGAGGATTGTCACATCTTCATGACCCGAGTAGGAATAGGGGGATACTGTCCCTCGTGTGACGAACCAATCGCCATCAACGACCTCTTCGGAGGGGAGGCACTACAAACAAGCAAATGAATTGCGATTACCTGTGCCTAACTGACTCCCAAGACGATGGATAGTTACTAGGGTCCATAACAGCTCCTTCCATCAAGTGTGCTGACGGCTTCCGAAGAGAGTAGACGTACAATGGGCTCAACAGAGGCCAAATATTGACAATTCCCGTTTCATAGCGAAACTTTGGCTAGGGACACTAGAGCCCAAACAAGCCAAGAATCGTGTCCACCTCGACGTGGTTCCGGCGAATAGCCGACACGACGAGGAGATCGGCCGGATTCACGGACTTGGCGCTCGATTGGTTGATGACCATCGCGATGCAGGGGGAGATGGGTGGGTTGTGATGAGCGACCCGGAAGGCAACGAATTCTGCGTCACGAGCAGTGGTGATGATCACTCGGCCTCAGTCAATACTGGTGGAGTCCTGGGCGTTGGACAATGAGGTACCAACTCTCAGTCGGGTGAAGCTCGTCGCCGAAGAGATCAACGCCGCAGTGGTCTTCTAACCGGGAGCTTGATATCTGTGTTCACTTCGACCGTGGCGAGTCTTGTGATCACTTGCTCCTGGGCGTGCATCATTCATTGAATGTTGCTTTGATTAGGGGTCTATTGTGGTCGGCTCAACCGCCCCAGGTCCTACGGAGGCCCGGGTGAAAACAATCGACCTATTTGGCCCCAGTGCAGTTGAGGTATTTGGCCCCACCCTCAGTCGTGCATCATAACCTGGTTGGTCCTTGAGTTCGCACATATTGGAAGGGGTTATGACCGTCCGGGCTTCGGTGAAGACTCGTAACCTCGATGAGGGTCCTTTGGTCCACCTCCGGTACCTGTCAGACAGGTTTAGGCAAGGTTGCTTCGCGCCCGGCCCAATGTGAGCTCAGCTGAGTGTCACCAGTCGTGTACTACACCCAGAACCATTTGGTCCCTGTGAGCCAGCACGGCCAACCAATGTCACCGGACATCAGCAGAAAGCAGTGCCTGTGTTGAGCACACCAGGTACGTCAACTCTCAAGGTCTCTGAGGGCGACCGGTTCGTCACAATGTGGACACATCCCGCCGGGTCCAATCCGAGCGCAGAACAGATTGCAATCCGGACATCTGCGAATACCGAGGTAACGGCTCTCACAGCGTGGACACTCATACACGATCTCAATGCGTCGGGCACTGGGCTCAGAGCTGGGAGTACCCGAACTCTGGCGAGCCCGATAGGCCGCCTGGCGACAGCTATTTGAGTGAAACTTGCCTCGGCCAGAGGATTCGAAGGGAAGGCCACACCATGCACAGGCGATAACACTCATATCGTAACGCTATCGTAACGCACGGGGTTTGTCGGTCCCGACCTCGCGGAGTGTTCCAGTGGTTCAGGTTGCATTGGTAGTCGACCTCAATCGGTAGGACTCTATACCTGTCTCGATGATCTTGGATCGGTAGGTGATACGGTCCACCACAGCTGCTGCCAAACGAGCATCGGTGAAGATACTGGCCCACTCCCCAAAGGGTAGATTCGTAGCTACCATGAGCGAGGAGGACTCCTCTCGATCGGTGATCACCTGAAAGAGAAGCTCTGCTCCGCGACGATCTAGATGGAGGTAACCGAGCTCATCGATTGCCAATACGTCATAACGGGCGTAGCGTTCAAGCAGTCGGCTCAGCCTCCTCTCGTCTTCTGCCTCAGCTAACTCGTTGACCAGGGCACTCGCATTGACGTAGCGCACCCGTCTCCCTATACCCGCAAGGGCGATAAGGGTTCCAATAAGGAGATGGGTCTTTCCTGTTCCTGGTCCACCGATAAGTACGACAGAGGTAGCACTCTCTACGAAGTCGCCACGCGCAAGCCAAGCAAGGGTGTCTTGGCTCATCGTCGAGGAGCCGAGGTCGAACTGCGCCAAGAGCTTGGTGCGGGGAACC
>NZ_JXUW01000021.1 GCF_000949255.1 Ferrimicrobium acidiphilum DSM 19497
GACGCGTTTCGTGAGCAGCTAGAGAGTGTCCAATACCTCGAGCTCAGCTTTGAGGAACGCTTCGCAATGTTAGTAGACCGGGAGGCAATGGATCGAGAGGCCAGAAGGGCTCGCTACCCGGCTTAGAGCTGCCAAGCTCAGACATCAAGCCAGCATTGAGGACCTCGACTTTCACACCCCGAGGGGGACTGGAGCGTTCGATGATCATGGGCTTTAGCTCATCTCACTGGGTAGATGCACACCAGAACATTCTGGTCACCGGTCCAACTGGAATAGGTAAGAGTTACCTTGGGTGTGCACTTGCCTACGCTGGGATTCGATCTGGCCATAGTGCACTGTACCGGAGGGCACCAGCTCTCTTTGCGGATCTAGCCATCGCCAGAGGTGATGGAAGGTATCTGAAGGTACTACAGAGCCTTTCACGTGCTGAGATACTAGTCATAGACGATTTCGGACTCACACCACTCACAGGGAGCGAACCCTCGGACCTATTGGAAGTATTGGAGGATCGATCTGAACGCAAGTCGACCATCGTCACCTCACAGCTTCCCGTTGACTCCTGGCATGAGGCACTTGGGGATCCGACGCTCTCTGATGCAGTCCTCGATCGTCTCCTGTGTAACGCTCACGTTATCCAGATGAACGGGGCCTCCATGAGGACAAAGAAGTCATGAGTGTGAGCCGACAAGAACAAAGTCGAGAGCCATTACGTAACGTTACGAAACCATCGTTGTCAAGGATCTGCGAGGGGCCGGGATGCACCCAGATTCTGGGCCAACAACCCAGGGGAAGACCGGCCCGGTACTGCTCGGCCGCTTGTCGTGTAGCTGCTCATCGACGACGAAGGAGAGGACCGGTCACAGCAGAGGTGCACTTTGGTTCCGCTAGTACAAGAAATCGAAGCGAGGAGCGGTCGTGGATGGTCAAGCTACGTCGCGACAACGACGAACTGATCGTTGTCATCGGTCAGAGCAGAGATGGTGCACAGCGTCTCGCTAGCCGGCTCAACGATTTTCTCAACTGAGGATACAACCATCCAAGATGGAGTAGAACTCCGACCTTTGGGGTGCACATAAATCAATCGAAAAGGAGCCAATTCTCGACCCATTAGATATACACTTCAAGCAGTCCGTCTCGCGCCCTCTAGGGGGTGGCACATTTCAGCGAGAACGGGTGGCACATTTCAGCGAGAACAGGTGGCACACTTCGCAGGAATACGCACTTTTGTGACCAATGGACCGACAGAGTCGATGAACAACCTCATTAAGCGGATCAAGCGCATCGCCTTTGGGATGACGAACTTTGCGAACTTTAGAATTAGAGCGCTCCTTAGCGCTGGTAAGCCCGACTGGTCACTGCTAGCTACGGTTACCCCGGTGACAACGCATATCTCTAGCGCACTTGGTTCGTAACCCGAACCAACTAACCCAATAAGTAAGACAACAGGGAGAACCCCTTGTCCCCTCTTGCCCGTTCATGGGTTGTGTAGTTTAGAACTCTCCACATGACGGTCCCAATCTGGCCAATCACCTCAGATGCGCTCAACGACTTATCGATTCCTGGTCGATCTTGGTGCCGGATTACCGCTGATTTCCGAAGATCCCGCAATAGGAGTTCAAAAATGACGCGGCTCGACCTGCAACTGTGTGCTCGTATCGGCAGGCAAAATGATCAAATCCCTTATCTGGCGACAGTCGCCAACATGCGGATCGGAAGCCATGACAAGTTGACTGCCACGGCGAAACCTGTGAGAATGAATAGCAACCCCGCTAGCGCCGTCGCGGCCGAAAGTGAGGCTCCCAGGCCAAGGCACAGCGCTGCGATACCGACGCTAACAGTAACGTATGTGACTGTCGCCAACTGCTGGCTATAGAGATCGGCGAACATGAGTTGCTTTCCTGATGGACCTACAGCCACGCCACGAGCTCGAAGCGCTGACCAAAGAATAAATGGTACAACTTTGTGAACATGACCCACCAGAGCCTCGAGTAACCAACCACCAAAGGCGGCCATCGCGGCCGCCGCCAGCGCCACACCAAGATGGAAGTGGTGTCCTAGCGTGAACACGGAGCCGATCGTGAGGCCAACCCCGACTAGCAGCCAAAGCGCCGATGTCATCACGAAGACGAGATGTAGATCAGCCTTGCGACGGCGATGGCGAATGTGAATATATAACGACAATAGATGGGCTCCAAGGCCCACGGCTAGAATCAGCGCACCAGGGAGGGCTAAGTCCAGAATGTTCCAGGCCAACCCGGCAGCCAGCAATGCGGCTCCAGGAGGTATCGCCCAAACTGCAATGAGTCCGGCCCTGTGGACTCCTGGAATATGCGCAAGCATGAACATCGACCATAGTTTCTCGGCGATCCCGACATAGGCGATCCCGAGCCAGCCAAAGAGTCCGATTACCGCCATCGCAATTTCAACGTGGCCAGCAAGGTGAAACCAATGCCCCTGCCTGTCGCCCACAAAGGCGATACCCAAGAACGTCGTCAGCAAAGCGCCCACGAGGGAAAAGCGCAACGCGGTAACCACGACACCCTTCCCTTTGACCGAGAGTGGCTGGGTGAGGTTGACCACCAACAAGATAATTCCAACCCCTGCGAGCGCGCCACTCGCCGCAGTGATGCCAACTTGTTCGGTGGCGATCCCGATAGGCAGTAACCACGATGCGGCTAGCCAGGTGACGAAAGTAGCTCGAGCTAGCCGAATCGAGCGTAGTGGTCTACCGGTAATCACCGGAGTGAACTGGTGCATCGCACCGATAACTCCCATGGCGAGCGTAGCAAGCACTCCGAAGTGCACTGCCGTGACAACTGGATCCGTAGTCGGATCGCTGGCTGCGAGGCTTCGTGCCCATATCCAGGCGACACCACAGGCGATCAGTCCAGCTGACGCAGCAGCAAGGAACGCTAGCGGAACAGAGGGTGGTGGTACAGCGCCTGGCAACCCAGGTGGTCGATCTTGCCAGGAACCAGAGCGACCGGCCTGGATGACACTCACCGGGTCGTCCCCACGGAACGCCCGATCTTCACCCGCCAAACTCGGGGTCCAGCTTCCAGATAGTCCCAGATGAACTCGCCAGCGTGTTCTGCCTCGAATTGGTATCGAAGTGGCCGAGGATCATGGTCATTGAGGAGTAGAAAGTCCTCTCCTGGAGCTAAGGCATCGAAGGTGGAGAAGATCGCCTCATGCCGTTTCGCTGGCGCAAGAGGGCGTACGTCGAGAGTATTGATATCATCAGTCTTCCCGGTAGAGCGGCGGGCGCTGAGTTCAATTGGTACCGTCCTCACTGAGCGGATCAGTCGATGCAACGCAGAGGTCACCTTAACGGCTAGTTCGGGTCGTGGTGTTCTTAACGTCACCCACGCACTCGCGACCAGACGGCATGCCTCTTCGCCTCGACCACTCTCGGCTAGCAGATCTCCGCTCTCGAGTAACAGTGCTAGAAGGTCAGCCTCGGTGTCCGGTACTGCGCGATTCTCGGTGCCCGGAGTATCGGTCTGTGCCGCTTCAGTGAGGTTGTGCATCTGGGCCAACAAGTGTGAAAGGCTCACCGTTGAATCCGCCCGAAGCGCAGGAAGAAGGAGCTCATTCTCCTTGGCTGCATGAGTGGCGAATAGGTGCCGGATCGACTCGGCCAAGATGGTTATTTCTGCTGGGTCAGAGGACCTCCCTAGCGCCTCGACTGAAGCCGCCAGCTCTCGATGCTCAGCGATCATCTCTGCTACGGCTTCCCTCAAATTCGACAAACTATTTGCAGCCTCGTAGATCGAGTGCTCCTCGGCTATCGCGTGAGGAAGTACCTGTTCAGCCAGATAGGCTAGCAGGTCGGCCGTCACCGACTCATAACGACCCTCAGTTGTCAAGGTAATCAACAAGGCTTCGACTCGTTTCGTCACTTGACTTTCAAGGTCTTGGTGGTGAAGCAACATTGCCTCGAAGGCTTCGGTCTCAGTGTTCGCCATTATTTATCCTTCCACGCCTATTGGCACCGGTGGAACCGCTTTCTTGGGTCGTCGTACTCTCTGAGTATATCTACTAACGACTAGAAATACAATCCCCTTCAGGTAAGCAGAGCCGAACCTTGATGGTGAGCTAGCCTGACAACGGCGTAGCCAGAGCAACGGTGCCTCTTCGGGAGACGAGAGACCATGCAAGCAAGAAAAATGTGTATCGCTGTTGTAAAGTCATTGCCCGCACTGGGAGCGCTAGATCGCCAGTGCGACGATATCTCTGCTGTGGCTGACCGGGCGCTCGACACGGCACGTCCTAGGTTACCCTTTTCTGCATCGCTATCTGTGTGGATGTCGGCTGTTCGTTATGGGTTTATGCGGTGGTTCACTAGCTTCTAACGTCCAGGACGTCCACTTATTCGCTCTATGGCATCTGTATCTCGGCTTATCGAGCTAGCGTTCTCATGCACACCACCGCGAGACCTGCAATGATCGCTCGCTGTCGCAGGGGTGACGACGTGACCTCCTGTCACGCAGTGGTATATCCAGGTACATGGAGGATCAGTACCAACGGAGACATTCGCTCTCCGTTGTAGCCGGGTTTTCAGCAGCCGCTTGTCATCTGCATCCTGCAGAAGATTATCCGCGAAGTGAATCGCCACTGTGTGAATCGCCACTGTGCGAATCGCCACTGTCCGAATCGCCACTCAAGCTGGGTCTGACTCGGAAATCTATCTCAATACAGAGTCGAAGACGTGCGATAAGTTCTAGTATAAAGTAGAAATATAGGTAAAGACTGGAAGTTCCAGATACCTGAGAAAGGAAGTGGCGATGGCTACCGTTGATGCTCGCCCAATTATCGCATCGGGTGCTGAGCCCTTCGAAGCAATCATGGCGGCGGTTGGTGCGCTTGGCGACAGCGAAGAACTCGTGGTATTGGCTCCATTCGAACCGATACCATTGGAGGGCGTCCTCTCGTCGGAGGGGTTCTCCTATACCGCGGAGGATATTGGTGAAGGCGACTGGCGGGTCACTTTTCGGAGGTCATTCTCTTGAGTGCCCCCATAACAGGCGGCGAAACCTTCTCGCTCGCGTCCGAATCAGCTGTAGTGAACGCAACCTGGAGTGCTCTGAGTACCGTCTATGACCCAGAGCTATGCCTCGATGTGGTCTCACTTGGTCTGGTCTATGACGTACGTGGGAATGACACTGAGGTGCATGTGGAGCTTACCTTGACCACCCCGGGTTGTCCGGCATCAGAGAGCCTCCCCGCAATGGCACGAGCCGCCATCAGCGAGGCTCTTGGTAATAAAGTAGCGGTGGATGTCCGGGTGGTGTGGGATCCACCGTGGAGCCCAGCCATGATGACTGAAACTGCCGCTCGCTCGCTCGGATTCCGGGGCCGGTGAGGCAGACTGCTTCGCCAAAACGCCGGGTGAGAAGAGGACTCATACTCTTTCTCCAGCCAGGCGAAGATTACCAGCTACGGTTCGATCCGTACCTCGATGTCTCTGACCAGACTCCGAGGCAATGCAGTGAGTTAGGGGCAGCAAGGTATCGCAAACCTACTCTCGATGCCGACCTCATTGATGAGAAAGAGCCGAAGACCCTGTACCAGCAGCTTCACGCGTTATATGACACCGAACTCAACGCACTGAGCGCGAGTGCTCAGCCGCAAACCCACGGCCGCCAGACCAAGCGAGTCATGAGATCGCCAGATGCTCCGCTTGAACAGAGTACTCTCGAGGCACGGCTGTGATGGAAGAACTAGTGTGGTCGTTCATCCTGTTTGTTCACATCCTCGCGGCAACCTTCTGGGTCGGGGGCCAACTAATGCTATCGGTAGTGGTGGTACCGCTACTGCGCAGAGCACGACCAGAATTGCTGCGCGAGATAGCAGGACTTACGGGACGAAGATTCACGAACATCACCAACTTCGGCCTACTTCCTACTCTGGTTGTCACTGGAATCCTTCTCGCCTGGCATGATGGGGTTCGCCTTAGTAATCTCAACAACACCGACTTTGGGCATGTTCTTGAGGTCAAGGTCGCCCTTGTCATAGTGGTCTTCATCCTTGCGAGCTTGCATGGAGCTGCTGCCCGTCGTCTCTCGCGACGAGGGGTAAGGAGTCTCGCGATTACCACGATGATATTGTCAATTGCGATCATCGCACTGGCGGCGACGCTAGCAGTCCTCCCAGGGCCGTGACATCCCGCTTCAAAATACATATACATCTATATGCACCTCTTTTGTTTTCGCTCTCCCGCCGCCTTCGTATGTTCTGCCCTATCCGCAGGGACAGAACTAAGGCGAGTCGATGGTTGCCCACCTCCCAGTTCCAACTCGGCTTTCCATTTGCGCGTAGGAACCTCTCATCAAGGATCTTCTTCACTTCCCTATAGGGAGTGAACCGGTTGATCTCGTGATCTTCGATCCTGTTGAGTAGGTTCATGGCAGCTACGTGATCTACATCACCCTGCCAGTTACAATCCCAATAGGGATTGCGACAGTGAAACACATCCCCGTGTCGGTTGTCATGATGGACATACCCACACCCTGGATCAGGACATGTTTGGCTGCTGTAGGCCGCGTTGACCGTTTTAATGCCGGAACCTCCGACATAGGCATGTACCGTAATGCGTTCTTGGTTCTCGTTCCTTGCCCACGATGAGCAGAGTCGAGAGATGTTCTTGGACTTAGCCTTGCCTTGCAGGTGAGAGAGGTCTTCGATGCTTGACGGCGATCCGGAACTCCCAGGTGCGCTAGGGATCAGCTCAGCGAGGCATTCGAATGACCAAGTCCATGGGTCGATCGCTGCTCCGGTGTTCGCTGTCTGGAACGGAGAAGCAGAGAGTGGCGCTTTTAATTCTCTAATCTGCGACCTCTACACAAATCTTCCACCATGCCAGCCATCGGCTGGAATTTGCTGTTTATCAGGGCAACGCCGGTTTAGAGGCGAGTTCCGTCTGTGCTTGACTGCGCCACCGTAGCTGACTAGTCAATACTGGATGTCTCGGGAGCAAGGTTTGATGTTTCCGCGATTGCCGGGATTAATGTGGGTCGTCGTCGGGTTGTGTTTGGTAGCCGATAAGGGAGGTTGTCTTGTTTCCGTACGAGTTAGAGATGGAGCGCTTGGATGGCTCGAAGGAGTCGCTTGGTGATCGCAGGGGTGACGTTCTGTTGGTGGTCAATGTCGCTTCTCAGTGCGGTCTGACGCCACAATACGAAGGTCTTGTTTCACTGCACCATAAGTATCAAGATCAAGGTTTTACGGTTTTGGGTTTTCCCTGCAATCAGTTCGGTGAGCAGGAGCCGGGATCGTCAGAGGAGATAGCGACCTTTTGCTCTACTACCTACGGAGTTGACTTTCCAATGTTCGCCAAAATTGAGGTGAATGGCGAGAATCGTCATCCTCTTTATCAGATTCTGACTGGTGTTGAGGACGGGGAGAACGCTGCCGGCGATATTCAGTGGAACTTCGAGAAGTTTGTAGTCTCTCGCGATGGATCAGTGATCCGTCGTTTCCGACCAATGGTTACGCCAGAGGATTCAGAGCTTGTGGGAGCCATCGAGGAGTTGTTGGCCAAGTAGCCTGTTCTACTCTGGTGGCGGACTTCCGCCAGAGTTAATTGAACTGATTTGGAGTCCTCCGACCGACCTGCTGCTGCGAGTCGTAGACACAAACTACGGGTTACCTTGATCAAACGAGAATGCAAACCCAGTCTAAGGCTGGGGTCGAGTGACCCAGGTTTCATTCCAGGGCTAATAGCGCCGGAGACACCCTATCGATAGGATAGACATGGGTATCCGTGAGCGCATGTATCCCGAAGAGACGGAACTTCCTGCTCTCTTAGGTCACTGCGCCGATGTTCGCTATGTCTTGAATTTAGTGCGCATCTCAGGCAGTCCTGCTCGCGCTATCTAGTGGCCGACGAACTTGAGCGAAAACAGGTGGTAATTGTAGCGAGAATACGCATCTATAAACCGACCAACTGGAGAGTAGATGAACGAGAGTCCTTAGCCGGCCGAAAGCTAACGTGTTTTGGATATTGAGTCAATGCGCACCTCGTACAATTTCGGCAGGACACCGTACGCTATGTCTTGCAGGACACCGCACGACGACCCAGTGAAGCGTTAACCACCATAAGCCGCGTAAATTACTCAGGAAGTACCAGTCCGTAAGGCTGGGGAGGATGCCACCTTCGAGTGTTGCGCAAAATGATATCCTGCTGCGGGTTGGAAACCGCTAGTGACGCCATGTGTCTATCGCAGATTGGAGTTGCGTGTGACTATTATCGTGCGATTTAGGCGTCAGCATGAGCCAGTCGAGGCGGAGGCATGATGGTCCTACAGATTTGATTGTCGACTGGATCTATTCCCACGCGCCGAGCTGTAGGCGTTTTGAGTAGCGTGATGCAATGCGTTAGCTGTTCATAGAGGTAGCAGCGTTGGTTTTTAGTAGTTTTCATGCTAATGAATTGAACCAGGGGCACGGAGACTCCTGGTCACCATCTGTGGCTCAAGCGGTGAATCACGCAACAGCAGACGAACTCCGCGCAGATAGAGCCCCTTTGTAGTTAGCGAGATGGGATCGAGCAGCATCGCATTGATCGTATATAACTGGTCTGCAATGCCGACGAGTGTCTTGGTGAGTGCGATCAGTGGAGTGCGATCTATAACCGGAAGCTTCTGGTAACCGTCGGTGATGGTGATCCCCGGAATCGAAGCGATGAACTCATCGACATCCTGATTTGTCTGCGGTAGCGCTCGTAGTGATGTCGCCCCAAAGAGATCGAATGCAACACCAGACAGACTGCCGCGCAAGAAGGGTCCATAACGGCTGTCGTGGATGAGCTCAATGCGCAGCAACACACTTCGGCCCTCGAGCTCCTCCCTTCGGGCACCGCTCGGTGCCGTCATTGGGAGCCCAAGCGCGATGGCGATGTCGCGAGCCTGCCGGCCCTCCACCATTCGTTGGCCTGACTCAATGATGGCGGTGAGATCGTTTGGCATCGCTATTGGCTCGGTTTTGAGCGACTCGCCGCTTGGTCGGCTCCTCCATCGCGCGTATTCGGCCATTCGTCCGAGGGCGATTGCGGCGCTCTCCGGAAATGAATACGAGGGTATCTTCTGACCGTGGCTAGAGAGTGCCGCTGGGACACCTGGTAGCGCCAGAAAGTTCGCGAGCACCGGTTTGATGTTTTGGTTGGACGCGGCATTGGCGATGGCTTCAGCTACATGAGCTGCAGAATTTATCGCTGGGTTTGGATAGCCACTCAGACCGCGCTCAGTTGGAGGTGCAAGCGTTCGCGGGTCACTCGTCGAACCTACCACTGTGGGAATGTAGCAGACGATGGCGGCGTCGACGGCTTCGTCGGCCAGAAGCGCAGCCAGCCGCTCGCCCCATTGTGCTGGCGTTGCAGAGGGATCTAGCTCGATCGGGTTGTCGGCACCTACGATTGCTTTGGAACTGGTAAGGGTGGCGAGCTCCAGCCCTGCTGGTGTCAGTGCATCGGCGACCAGTGGCCCGGTGCCGCCGGTGTTGGTCAGGATGGCTACTCGGTTGCCATTAGGTAACGGTTGATCAAGGAACGCCCGTGTCAGCTGAATCAGCTGTTCAAGCGTGTCTAACCGGATCACCCCCGTCTGGCGCATGAGCGCTTCGACGGCCCCGTCATAGTCCAGCTCTCCGAAGGCCAATGATGCCGGAGCATCTCTGCGCCTACGAGATTTTACCGCCAGTACAGGCTTGGCGAGTGAGACCCTACGTGCGATTCTTGCAAAGCTGCGAGGATTGCCAAAGCCCTCCATGTATAGGAGGACTATGTCGGTCATGGGATCGTCCTCCCAAAATGCGAGTAGGTCGTTGCCCGAGATGTCAGCCTTGTTGCCAGAGCTTACAAAGCCAGATACACCAATCTCGGCCCGCTGGATCTCGGCGAGGATTGCGAGTGAGAGTGGCCCAGATTGCGCATGAACCCCGGCTCCTCCCTGTTGGATGGTGACGGGAGCAAGAGTGGCTTGGAGGCCAAGTGCCGGGGTGGCGATGCCCATGGAGTTAGGGCCGACGACGCGGATGCCATTGCGTCGAGCGAGTGCAACTAGTTGACGTTCTACAGCCGCGCCATCGCGTGACGTATCTGAGAAGCCTGCCGATATGATAACGATGCCTTTGGCCTTTATGGCCACAGCATCCTCGATGACATGCAGCACGTCCTTTGCGTTGACTGCGATGATCACTAGATCAACCGGTTCGGGTAATGCCTCCAAAGTTGGGTAGCAGCGCACGCCACGGATGGAGACAGCCTCGCTGTTGACCGGATAGATGGTTCCAGAGAAGCTGCCCTCGAGTAGGTTGGCAAAGACTAGATCGCCGACGCTGCCGGGGACTCTACTCGCGCCGACCAGGGCTAGTGAGTTTGGACGCAGGATCGCCTCTATCGAGCGGGCGGTTGCTCGATGTTCACGAGCTGCCATCATGTCTCGCGATTGCTGGGTAGGGGTGAGATCGAAGCGAACCTGAACCACACCCTCCTCTGTGTGTCGTATGAGTTGATAGCCCGCATCACGGAATACTTTGAGCATTCGGGTATTGTCTGCAAGGGTGTCAGCGACAAAGCGGGTGATGCCGTTGGTCTTGGCGAATGCGGCCAGCTGTTCAAGCATGATCGACCCCAGGCCCCTCCCCTGGTGTGCGTCGTCGACCAGGAAGGCTACCTCTGCAACAGGGTTGCCCGGAATCCGATCGTAGCGGGCGACCGCGATCAAGCTACCCCGATAGTCGGCGACGAACGCCATACGGTCCTGGTAGTCGACATTTACAAATCGATTGAGCATGGATTCACTCAACTGTGGCATGGGGGTGAAGAAACGGTAGTACACGGTAGCGGGTGACAACCTTGCGTGTAGTTCGGTGATGCCTGCTGCGTCGTCTGGACGAATCGGCCGCAGGTGCACGGTTCGCCCGTCTGAGAGGATCGTGTCGGACTCCCAGCTGGTGGGGTAGCGACTGGCCGGCATTAGCGTCCCGCAACCTGCTGTTCGCCCGGTGCCATCCCTCTCGCACGATCGACCATGTCAGCTAGCGTGTAGGAACGCAGATGCTCGCGCATGTGACTGCCAACCTGCGCCCAAACATCACGCAGAACACACTGGCCCTCATGCTCACAAGCGCCATTCTCGTGCGGAGCTCCAAAGTTTCCAAGAGTAAGTGGTCCATCGACGGCGGATACGATCTGAGCGAGTGTGATCTGCGATGGATCCCTCGAGAGTATGTACCCCCCGCTGGCCCCCCGACGGGAGGTTACAAGACCTGCACCTTTTAGAGTGAGGAGGATCTGTTCTAGGTATGGCTGTGGTAGGCCCGTGCGTCGCGAGAGCTCCGTGACTGAGGTTGGTCGTTCGGAGCCTTGGTGCAGCGCAAGTGAGAGCAACGCCCTTGATGCGTAGTCTCCGCGAGTTGATACCTTCACCAACCAGTATCGTAGCCGGTTTAGGCGGTCTTCGCCGTGACATTTCGGATGCTAGATTGGGCTAGCCTGGTGTGAGAGAGAGGATACATGGGCGAACAGCTGGATGAGATAACGCCGCAGGACTCTTTCGTGGTACCGGACTATACGGCACCTGGATTGGCGACCCTGATGCCCGCAGTGGTTGATGTGGTTCGAGGAAGGAAAGATTCAGCAGGAGCGTTCCTCGGTGCATCGATGGATGATATCGATAGGGTCGTGGTGCTTGCGCTCGATGGCCTCGGCTTCTTCCAACTTCAACCGCGGCTAGGCTCGCTCCCGAATCTGGCACGTGGAGTGCTCCGGCGTGGCTATTCAGTTGGTCCGAGTACGACGGCCACTGCCCTGACCTCGCTCACGACGGGCGCAACTCCCGCTGAGCATGGAGTGCTCGGCTATCGCGTGCGTCTGGGCACTCATGCGATCTTGAATACCTTGCGTTGGAGCTCCTCGGAGCGTGAAGTGGCTGCACCGATTCCGATGGACTTTCAGCCTGTGCCGCCGTTCTGTGGCGAGAATCCTGCGGTGGTGACTAAGTACCTTTTTGCCAAAACAGGCTTTACCCAGGTTCACCTTCGTGGGGGCAGACTCCGATACTGGCATGCAATGTCAAGTATTGTCGAAAAGGTGATGAGTGCGGTCAAAGAGGGCGAATCTCTTATCTTTGCCTACTACGACGGCATCGACACTGTTGCCCATGAGTTCGGTCTTGGCGATGCCTATGAGCGTGAGCTGACGATGGTTGATACTCTGGTTGGGATGCTGATGGATCTACTTCCATCGCGTACTGCGCTGGTGATCACCGCAGATCATGGACAGGTAGAGGTGCTTCAACCACCAATTCGTATTGATGCCGAGGCGATGTCGCTCGTCAAACTCCTTTCTGGAGAGGGGCGTTTTCGATGGCTGCACTGTCAACAAGGGGCTGCTGACAGGGTGGCTGAGATGGCGTCTGAGCGCTATCACGATATTGCTCGGGTGTTGGTTCGCGATGAACTAGTGGAGCTGGGCGTCTTTGGCGGCGTCCCTTCTCGTTCGGTGTTGGCGCGAGTTGGTGATGTTGCGATCATTCCAACTAGTGCGGTCAGTTTCTATGATCCAGACGATGTCGGTGCCTTGCAGTTGATCTGTCGACATGGCGGATTAATGGCTGATGAGATGATCATTCCAATCCTGACCTTCGCCAGCTAGGCTTTTTATCATTGTTGTGGGTCTTAAATGCCCTGGATCGGAGGACGCAGATGTCAGAGGAACCTAAGGATTCCAAGGTATTTTTGTCAGGCGCAGGTGATAGCGACAGTGGTGCCAAAGACGACGCTAGCGTGGAGTCGGGCTCTGAGCTGGTCATGTCTCCAGCAAAGGTGTTGCGGATAGGATCGATGATACGGGCGCTTCTCGAAGAGGTGAAGGCGGCGCCTCTCGATATAAGCTCACGCACTCGCCTTGCTGAGATCTACGACACATCTGTGGCAGAGCTTGGAGGCGTGATGTCCGAGGACCTCACTGAGGAGCTGAAGGGATTCGCGCCAGCTTTTCGAGGAGGTGAGGTGCCCTCCGAAGCCGAGCTCAGGATAGCACAAGCTCAGCTGGTCGGTTGGCTTGAGGGACTTTTCCACGGGATACAGGCGACGCTAATGGCGCAACAGATGGACTCGCGTACTCAGTTGCAAGAGCTTCGTGCTCGTGGTCTTCCTCAAGGGTCGTCAGCACCAGGGAACTATCTATGACACTCGACGCTGTTGTGATCGCGATTGGTAGCGATCATGCCGGGTATCGCTTGAAGAGCAAAGTGGGTGCCTATCTTGCTGATCAAGGGGCGGTGGTGCTCGACTTTGGCACCACATCTGAGGAGCCGGTCGACTATCCATTATTTTGTGAGCCTGTGGCTCGTTCAGTGGCAACTGGCGCCGCCTCGCTCGGCGTCGTAGTAGGAGGTTCCGGGCAAGGCGAGCAGATTGTAGCGAATAAAGTGATCGGTGTTCGTGCGGCGTTGTGTTGGAGCGAACTCGGCGCCAGGTTGGCGCGCGCCCACAATGACGCGAACGTACTCGCACTAGGGGCTCGGTTGTTAGGTGACGACCTTGCTCTTGCAGTGTTGGAGGCCTTCATGCGAGGCGCCTTCGAGGGAGGGCGGCACTTAAAGAGGATCGACCAGATCCGTCAAGTTGAAGAGGGAGCGTCGTACATACCAGATGCGTTTGCGTAGACCAACACGTCCAACATTGCTAGTCGGGATCGTTGGGGCAGTAGTAGTCCTGATTGCCGCGCTCGTTGTTGCCAATCGGGGGTCTGGAGTACCAGCTCGATTGAGTGTTCCGACGGCTACTACCGTTCCAGGGCAGACCTCCGAGAGTGTTCCGATCCGGCCTCAACAAAGGCAAGTTAATGGGTCCAACATACGCGGACTTGGAGAGTATTCGACGACGGTCACAGAGGCTGGAAGAATACTTTGCGTGCCCACCACAGGGGCGTGTTCGACGAGAAGTTATCTATTACATGTTTACTATCCATCGATGCAACGCACACAAAATTCACCATTGGTTGACGCGACTCCGGCCACATCGGGTTCTCCATACCCTTTGATTGTCTTTGCAGCTGGTTTCAACGTCGATCCGTCTAACTATCTTCCACTTATCAGTGGATGGGTCCACAGCGGATATGTAGTTGCGGCACCGCGTTTCCCACTGTCATCAGCTTGGGCGATTAGCCACTACGGAGTAAATCTGTCTGATCTGAAGCTTTCGGATGCGTTCGAGTCAGATATGTTGAACCAACCAGGAGACATGCAGGCGGCCATCGCCGAGGTCACGTTGCTGAACCAGAATCCGTCTGTACCCCTTAATGGCCTGGTTAACACGAATGATATTGCAGCGGCTGGCCAAAGCGACGGCGGGGATACCGCTCTTGCCTTCGCGGATAATTCTTGCTGTCGTGACCCTGCGGTGAAGGCCGCAATTGTTCTATCGGGTGCCGAGTTCCCTCCCTACCGAGGTCAGTATTTCCCTTCGCCTGCGATTCCATTGATGGTAGCGCAGGGGACAGCCGACACCGTTAATCCACCTCAACTTTCTGCTCAGATCTATGCTCAAGCGCCAGCCCCAAAGTTATATCTTCAACTTCTTGGTGCCGATCATCTGGTGGCCTACACTGAGGTAGACCCCTATGAGCAGGCGGTGCTCAAAACTTCGTTAGCCTTTCTCGCCACCTATCTAAGAGATGCTCCCACATCGGTGACTCAGCTTGGAACGGTAGGCAATATTGCAGGTGTTGCTAGTGAGTCGGCTGATCTGTCGTGAATAACCCATGGATGATAGGCGAAATTGAGGCTTACCGTGAGGGTCTATTAAATGTCGTCGTTAAAGATATGCTCGACGTTGAAGGTTGTCCGACCACGTTAGGGTCCAGGCTGGTGGCGGCTACAGCAACGCCGGCCACCCAAGATAGCTCAGTGGTAGCCAGATTACGAGCGAGTGGAGTGCACCTGCGAGGTAAGGCGAATCTCGTCGAGTTCGCGTTTGGCGTGCACGGCATCAACCCATGGTATGGGACTCCGCGGAATCCGTTATCCGGCGATCTTCTCCCTGGTGGGTCGTCGTCGGGGTCGGCAGTGGCGGTTGCCTTGGGTGAGGCTGAGGTCGGTATCGGCACAGACACAGGGGGTTCGATTCGGATACCCGCAGCGTGTTGCGGGGTGATCGGACTGAAGCCTACCTATGGCCTGATCGACGAGACTGGTTGTGCACCGTTGGCGTTAAGTCTTGATACCATTGGAGTGCTAGCACGCACCCTCGCTGATCTCGCGGACGGGTTTTGCGGCATAGGCGGCATGTTGGAGGGTTCGGTTCCAAGTTGGATTGGACAGGTCAGGGTTGGAGTTCCAGAGTTTGACGATGTCGTCACCGAGGTGCTTCGGGGAATAGATATCCCCATGCATGCGGTAACCGACATTGACCTAAATGAACTTTGGCGCAATGGCAACACTGTGCTCCTGGTTGAGGCGTATCGACAACTTCATGACTACCTTGGTGAAGCTCATCGCCTCGATCCTCGAGGGCTCTCGCGCCTTCGCGGCGCTGAAACGATTACTGATGATGTCTATCTGGAGGCACTTCGATATCGAGATAGCGCACGAGAGCGCGCCTTTCGATCCTTGGGCATGGGCGAGGGTATAGTCGCCTTGCCCACCATGGCGGTTCAAGTGCCGCAGCTGGCCTCTTTTGATCTGACTTACATGAATCGACTGACGTTACCCTTTAACTATCTAGGCTTTCCGGCTCTTGCCCTTCCAGTTCGCGTGGGGCCACCAGCTCTCCAGGGGGAAGGGGCCGATGGCATGGTTCCATTCTCGTTGCAGCTAGTTGCGGTTGATCATCGAGAGTCACAGCTACTGACGGTTGCCAAGAAGATATACGAACGCTACGGCACCTACCATGCGGACTTGGGTACGACCGGCGTTCAGCACTAACCTAGTCGTTGGTCAGGCGTAGGTTTAATTTTCGCGTCGCGTTGAGAAGGAGGTCGGCACGGTGATCAGGCTGCAGCATCTCTTGGGCGGCAGGTGGGTAGATGGCGAGGGTGAAGGCACGCTGCTGCGGGATCCAGCAACAGCTATTCCTATAGCGTCCACGTCGGCCGTTGGGATTGATGTTGCAGAGCCAATCGATTGGGCTCGTCGTGTGGGCGGTGCTCAGCTGCGGGCGATGACGTTTGTCGAGCGCGCAGAGCTCCTATCGAGTTTTGCAGACAAGCTTCGCGAACAGCGTCCTTCCTATTATGACGCTGTTCTCGCGAACATGGGAGCTAATAAGCGCGACGCAGCATACGACATTGACGGGGCGATCGCGGTGCTTCGCTACTACGCGAGCCTTGGTCGAGTCCTGGGTGATCGGCGTACTCTGATGGAGCCAGGTACTGATCAGATGACGCGTTCAGAGGATTTCCGGGTAGCTCATCTGTTGACGCCTCGACATGGCATAGCCATCGGCATTAACGCCTTTAACTTTCCCGCTTGGGGCATGTTCGAGAAGGTGGCTACAGCGACACTGGCGGGGATGCCATCGTTAGCCAAGCCAGCCACTCAGACGGCGTTGGTCGCCTATCTCATGGTGCGTGATCTCTACGATGCGAATTTGGTTCCTGAAGGCGTGCTGTCGCTTTTGACCGCTGGCGGACGCGAGCTAGTGGAGCTGGTAGAGGAGGAGGACACACTTGCCTTCACCGGTTCTGCGGACACGGCACTGATGCTCCGATCGAATCGAACACTACTCGCTCGAGGAGCTCGTTTCAATGCAGAGGCGGACTCCTTGAATGCGATCCTGGCCCTCCCTGACCTTAGCGAGTCATCCCCTTCCGTTGATAGCTTGATTGATTCTGTCCTTACTGAGATGACGATAAAGGCCGGTCAGAAGTGCACCGCCATTCGGCGGGTCGTCGTGCCTCTGCATCTAGTCGAATCGGTGACCGACAGGCTCGTGGCCAGGTTGAGCTCTTTGAAGATAGGTGATGCTCGGAATCCGAGCGTTGATATGGGTCCTCTTGTCTCGCGCTCTCAGCAGGAGGCAGTTATTGCAGGGGCGGCGTTGTTGGCGCAGGAGGGCAAAACCGTTCTTGGAGGTGCCGGATCGATCAAGTTTGTCGATGTCGATCCTCAGGTTGCCGCGGTTGTGGCTCCGACGCTTATCCAAATCAGCGAGCCAGGTTCTGCAAAGCTCGTTCATGAGCTCGAAGTTTTCGGTCCCTGTGTGGCAGTGATTGGATATCGAGGGTTGGACGAGGGTATCGATCTGGTCAGGAGAGGTCGTGGTTCGTTGGTTGCTACTGTCGTCACCGATGACGATGCCGCTTTCGCCCAAAGCGCATTATCCTTAGGCTCACTACACGGGCGAATCGCACATCTAACCCATGATGGCGCGGCTGATAATCCTGGCCATGGCGTGGTTATGCCTCAAGGTATTCATGGCGGTCCCGGTAGGGCTGGAGGCGGCGAGGAGCTTGGGGGCCTACGGGCGCTGAATTTTTACCATCAACGCACTGCTATTCAAGCGCGAGTTCCGGTTCTGGAGGCGCTACGCAAGCTTTCGGCGGAGCTTGGCTGACCAAACCGGAGCGCAAAGCCCCGTCTGTAAGGGCTGGGTAGAGCGACCTCGATTACGTCCCAAAGTCAAGTCTGTCAGACTCCCTACCAATACTATGAGTATTCGTGAGCGACTTTATCCACAAGAAGAGGAGTTATCCGTTCTCGTGCGTCACTGCTCCGATACTCGCTATGTCTGGAATCTAGCACTTGAACAACGCAACTCATGGAGACGCCGACGATCACAGAGGATCACCACCCATTCTCAAGATGCTAGAACTCGCCAAAGTTCGTAAGCTAACTTGGCTCAAAGAAGGCTCGTCCACAATTCAACAACAGGCTCTTCGAGACCTAAATCAAGCATTTCAAAACTGGTGGAAACGACCAGACCATTTCGGGCACCCCATTTGGCCTAAAGCCGGTATCAATGAAGGCTTTGCCATACGGGATCTGTCCGTTCGACGGCTCAACCGCAAGTGGGGCCAGGTTCTTGTCCTTAAGTGTGGGTGGGTTAAGTTCCGCGTCACCCGTGAGTGGCGTGATATAGAGACAGCGTTGTCCGCACGAGTTACCAAAGATCGCGCCGGACGATGGTTTGTGAGCTTCACCCGTCTAGCTCCACAGATTGAACGCGAGCCTACCGGCGAGATAGTCGGCCTGGACATGGGTGTCACTCATACGGTGGCTACGTCCAAGGGCAAGTTTCTCGATATGAAACTACTCACCAACCGAGAGCGCCAACCTAAGAGGCGACTACAACGCAAACTAGCTAGACAGACCAAAGGCTCCAACCGTCGTAATGCTACAAAGCTATCAATGCCATAACCCCAGTAGAAATCATCGCTATCAACCCTGCATACACGAGCCTACGTTGTTCTAGGGTAGGTGTGATCCAAGGACGTGGAGGGACATCGTACGCTAACAAGCACCCAGACCCAGTGAAACGTCAACCAGCCGAAGCTGCGTGAGCAGCCTAGGAAGCCCCGTCCGTAAGGGCGGGGAGGATGTCACGGTAGCCATGATTGTGCCCTAAACTAACTAGTCATGGGTGAGGAGAGCATTATCGGCGCCGCCCAGGATCAGGCTTGCGAGCACGATCCTGATTCGCAGATTCCTGTTGAGAGTCCGACTATCGCTATCGAGATTATCGATATTGATGGGATCTGTGGCGTCTACTAAGAAAAGAGTCGGAGATATAAGTGCGCCGACGCCTTGCCTCAGCGAGTTGCGACTGCGGTGGTCTGCTGACGTTCAGATTCGTCGCGAGCGTTTTGGAGCTGTAGCCTACCACAACAAGGTGCAACGCTTGATGCTGATACAGTCGGTGGTGGTGACACGGGTGGCCGATCTACTCCGCGGTAAGGAACCAGCCTGGCATGAGCTTGCTCCTCTTGGTTGCGACCGCGATGAACTCGAACAGCTGTTGATTCAGCTCTACAAGGAGGCGATAGTGGAGATCGTCGAGGAGGCAGATACTTTGATGGAGACATCTGTTCATCTGGCTGAGGATGTGCTTGGGTGAACATGTTGCGTGACTCCCTGATCGAGGGGTTGTCGTCACCGCTCTGCCTTACTTGGGAGCTCACGTGGGCCTGCAACCTCTCATGCCGGCATTGCCTTTCGGCATCTGGAGTGTCAGACCCTCGTGAACTCGACTTCGCTGCCTGTCAGAAGTTACTCGATGATCTCCACGATATGCAGGTGTTCTACCTGAATATCGGGGGTGGGGAGCCGATGATGCACCCGCAATTTTTCGATATTATCGAGTACGCGGACTCCTTGGGTATCGGGGTCAAGTTTTCGACAAATGGCACCCGTCTAACTAGATCGGCGGCTCAACGGATCGCAGCGTTGACTTACTGCAATGTTCAGGTATCTCTCGATGGAGCCACGGCAGAGGTCAATGATGCTATTCGGGGAGTAGGGAGTTTTGACCGTGCCTTATGGGCTCTAACGAACCTTGCTGAGGTGGGTGTCCAGGGCACCAAGATCTCCGTAGTAGTGACGAGGGGGTCGATCGATCAACTCGATGATTTACGTGCTCTTGCCGACCGATTCGGAGCACAGCTTCGTCTGACTCGCCTTCGACCCTCTGGTAGGGCCCAGGACTGCTATGAAGAGCTAGCTCTTACCGATGATGAGCAGCGAGTGTTGTATGACTACCTGATAGCTCATCCGGAGATTCAGACGGCCGATTCCTTTTTCCACCTAAACCCCCTTGGGGCTTCGCTTCCTGGCCTCAATTTTTGTGGTGCAGGGAGGGTCGTCTGCCTGATAGACCCTGTAGGCGATGTGTACGCATGCCCATTTACGATCCATCCCGACTTTCTTGCAGGGTCGGTACGCAGCGATCGATTCGCAGACATCTGGCGAGAGTCAGAACTCTTCCGAACGCTTCGTGCGCAACCGCCGGCGCTCGGTTGCCACGGATGTAACGCCTATGCACGTTGCCACGGTGGTTGTCTGGCGGCAAAATTCTTTACCGGACGTTCCTTAGAGGGAGCCGATCCTTCGTGTATCCGTTCGGTGAGCAACCCAGTAACCTTCACACCAACACGGAATACGACTGATCACACTCGCCGGATACGGAGAGGCAGAGCCGGACTCCAGGTTGCGGACGGCGACGCTACCCGGATAGGGCGGGCAGTTCCCAGTGACGACATCGGTGTTGGTCTGCGTGCTCAGAACACCTCCGTTGGTAGTGTCTGATGCTCGGACTAGTACGTTTGTAAGGTTCGACTTAAGCGAGGTGAGTATTCGCCCGATCCTACGTCGAGGGAATTGATGGATATGCATACAGTTACAGACGAGCTCTCGGATCTTGAGGGCAGGTTGCAGAAGGTGCTGAGTGTCGCTCGGGATCTAAGTGTATTCACCGATCGTAACGAACTCTTGCGTAAAATTACCCAAACGAATTCAGAGGTGCTCGGTTTTGGTGCAACCTCTATTGCAATATTGGACGGAGACGGTCGCTTTCGCGTGAAGGCGATGACCAGCCTTCGTGGCGATTTGACGATGGATGACTTCAATGATTACTCTATGCCCTTTGAAGAGCTGGAACGGTTATTGCGGGTCGCGAAGCCGATTGGCGACATCTACTGGGTCGATGGTTCGGAACCAATTCTTGCCGAGATGGAGGAACGTGGGTCGGTGATCGCGACTACTCCGACGGTCGAGTCAAGCCACTGGCATCCGCGTTCGTTGTTGATAGCTCCGCTCTATCGACCACCAGCGGAGGTATTCGGTGTCGTTTTCCCAGATGATCCTCTGGATGGTATGGTTCCGACCCTGGAGAGGGCGATGCTCATCGCGACACTGGCACACTTTGCCTCGCTTGCGATTCAGCTGCACGAGAACCGGAGCTATGCAGAGGCTCAGCTAAGGATTCTTACCGCTCAGCGTGAACGCTTGAGTGAGCTATTTCGAGCGAGCAACGACGTGCAGCGTGCGGGCCAGCTAGAAGAGATCCTTCAGATGACTGCAGATGCGGTAACCTCGGCGGGCGGTTTTCGCCGGTCTGCTATCTACCTGCGCAGCGATGACAACCTTGAGCTTCGTGTCACCTCCGGCATCGATACACGCGAACGCGCACGGCTCCATGAAAATGGTCCTATAGAGCTTGGACAGTTCGCTGAAATTATGCAACCACAGATGCGTCTGTCGCGTTCTTACCTCTTTGACCATCGTAAATATCCGCTCCCTGACCAGCTCGGCCAGCAGCTGTCGGTTCCAACTCGTAGCCCCGATGAACTGGATGTGGGCAACTGGGAACCACAGGACTCATTGACTATCCCAATTATCGAGTCCGGTCAACTGTTGGGTGTGATCTCTGCTGATGAGCCGATAGATGGTCGATTTCCAGACCTAGAACAAGTCCAAGCACTTGAGTTCTTCGCAGATCAGGCGGGAATCGCGGTTTCGCAGATGATGCAGTATGACCTTTTACGCGAGCTCGCCGAGACCGACCCATTGACTGGCCTCATGAACCGCCGAAGCTTCTGGTCGCTCGCCGAGCGACTCGTTGTCAACGCACGTGGCGGAGGTTTTCAGATGGCGGCGATGTTTATAGACTTAGATCACTTCAAGGCGGTGAACGATCAGTTTGGGCATTCAGCCGGCGATCTCGTGATCAAGGAGGCTGCGGCCAATATCCAGAATCGCCTTCGTACGCAGGACGTGGTGGCCAGATTCGGTGGCGAGGAGTTCGTGGTGTTCCTGACCGGTGTTGACCAGATTCAAGCGCTTAGTCTTGCTGAGTCGCTCCGCTTAGTTCTCGCATCGGTGTCGGTGCCGGACGTGGATAGCCATATAACCGCCTCTATTGGGGTTGCGGTGGCTGCTCCGGTCGTTCGCAGGTTCTCGCCACGGGGGCTCGTTGAGGAGTTACTGCGCCTCGCCGACTCTGCCCTATATGATGCCAAGGCACGCGGACGAAACCGGGTCCAGCTTGGTGGTGTTCTAGACTCCTAGAGGTCAAGCGCGCCCAAGGTGGGTGCAGGGTCAAAAAGGGGTACGTATGAGCAATTTTTGGCATCCGTTCGGACAGCTCTATCAGGCCAGCCACGACGCCGTCGTCTTCGATCACGGATCTGGTGTCTACGTTTTCGATGAGGATGGAAGGCGCTATCTCGATGGGACAGCAGCGTTGTGGTACGCCAACATTGGTCATGGCCGTACAGAGATTGCCGATGCCATAGCCGAGCAGGCGAAGAAGCTAGCGGGTTATTCAACCTTTGGTAACTTCTCGAATCGACCCGCCGAGGAGCTCGCGGCCTTTCTTTCTGAACGAGCGCCGATGCGCGATGCACAGATCTTCTTTGTGCAGGGTGGTGGAGATGCCGTTGAGACGGCGACCAAGCTCGCACGTCGATACCATTTCGAACTCGGACATCCGGAGCGGACCGCTATCATCTCACGGGTAAATGGTTACCATGGGACTTGGGGCTTCGGCACCTCTGTAGGAGGTATTGATGCCAACCGAGAGGGATTTGGCGCATTGGTGCCAGATACCTATCGCGTTCCCTACGACGATGTAGAGGCAGTTGAGGCAGAGATCGTTCGACTCGGCGAGGAGCAGGTAGCAGCGGTGATCGCTGAACCGGTTATCGGTGCGGGTGGTGTCTATCCACCACCTGCTGGGTACTTTGCATCACTTCGCGAGATCTGTGACCGACATGGAGTGCTCTTGATAGTTGACTCGGTGATCTGTGGTTTCGGGAGGGTGGGCAGCTGGTTTGGGGTTGAGCGATTCGAGATCTCGCCTGATCTGATCACCTTCGCTAAAGGGGTGACTAGTGGCTATCTCCCGCTCGGTGGAGTGGCCGTTGCTGGACATGTCGCAGCACCCTTCGCACGCCAAGATTCACCGGTCTTTCGCCATGGCCCTACCTATGGTGGTCATCCAACCTGTGCTGCTGCTGGCCTAACCAACTGTCGGTTGCTCGAGGGCGAGGGCATACTCGAGCGAGGCAGCCTGCTCGAGGGAGATCTGTTGGCGGCCCTGAGACCAGCGACGCGGTTCTCCTCCGTCTCTGAAGTCCGTGGTGGCGTTGGGCTGCTAGCGGCGGTCGAGGTCTCACCTCAGGTGCGTCGAGAGGATCCGAAGGCGGTCGACCGATTGGCTGTAACCGTCCGTCGTAATGGTTTGATCACACGTGTTCTTGGCCAGGGCTTGGCCTTCTCTCCACCGTTGGTAATCGAACCCTCGCAGATTCAGGAGATTGGCGATATCGTCATGGGTTCGCTGGAGGAGTGGGAGACCACAATCAACGTTTAGGTCCGGGGCGGACTGGCTAGCCGATGAAGCCGCGGTCGACTGGAATGATCGCTCCGTTGATGCCGCTGGCGGCGTCGGAGGCCAGGAAGGCGACGACGGCCGCTACGTCGGCTGGGGTGTTTAGAGTGGGATCGAGTTGCTGGGCAAGAAATTCATTGGCTGAGTTGAGTTGATAGACCTGGGCGGTGGCGGCGAGTAGGGCAGTGTCGGTCGAACCCGGGGCTACTATGTTGATCCGCACGCCCTTTGAGATCTCCTCACGGGCCAAGGCTGCAAGGAAGCCATGTACTGCATGTTTGGCTGCGCAGTAGTGTCCGAGTTGTGGGAGTCCCCGCACCCCCGCCGCCGAGGAGATTGCTATGAAGCTTCCACGGGTTTGTCTGAGTGATTCCATTGTCGCGCTCGCTAGATATGTAACTCCCCAATAGTCGACATCGAAGATCTCCTGAGCTTGTTCGCGATCGAGTTCGAGCGATGATGTTGATCCAGCCAGGACGCCAGCGCAGGCTACTACGAGTTGGATCGACCCCCAACGTCGTGTTAACTGTTGAACGTGACTGGTGAGTGCTTCAGAGTCTCGGACATCGCAAGCGATCGGATGAATATTGTGGTTAGAGATCGCAGCGAGATCATTGTTCGTGGAGAGCGAATAGGGCATGCTCGAGTCAGTGGGCACGTCGATCGCAACCACTTGGTAACCGGTGGAGGCTAGTGCCTGAACGCATGCTAGCCCGATTCCCCTCGCTCCTCCGGTAACGATTGCAAGTGGTGATCTCTCTTGAGCGCTGTCAGTCACGTGTTGACCTGGTCAAAGGTGCGAACGAGGTCGGCGGCTAGGGCGGCGAGGATGGCGAGCCCCTCTTCGCGGTTCGCTCCACTTGGATCACCCAGCACTCCAGTAGTGCTCACTCCTCGGATTCCGTCTGTGGCGAGGATGGCACCCACTGGCGAGAGTGGTCCGTTATACCCTGAGACGGCCTGGGAAAGCCTCACTAGGTCTGGGCGCAGAGCGAGCATCACGGAGGTTTCGGTACGACCCGCGTGCGCATCCGGTTCCCAGAGGCCTCTAGCATCAGCGGGTAGTTCCCAGTTGGCGGCGGCCTCAATGAGAACATGAGTCCTCGGCACCCAGAAGGGTGTGCTCGCTTCAAGAAAGGCAGCCAGATTGCCCCCATGGGCGCTTACCAGCAGCGTGCGTGGTCGAATGCTCAAGTGGCTGGTTATCGCCTTGAGCATGGCTGATAGAAGATTACTACCCATAGAGAGAGTTCCCTGGAAGGAGGTATGCTCGTCGGATGCGGAGATCGGAATCTGTGGTGCTAGCACCAGCTGCTCCCCGCGCAGACGTACGAGTTCATCCACTAGGGCTGCAGTGATATGGGAGTCGGTACCTATCGGGAGATGTGGACCATGTTGTTCGACGGATCCGACGGGTATGACCAGCACTCGTTCGTGAATTAGCTCCTCAAACTCAGGTCGTGTCAGGTCTGCAATCGTGAACGTCATCCGCGCCCCCCTTGCTATCGAGAGTAGACGTCGATCGCGCGCTCCCGGCTGTATTCGAACAACGGTGGAGAAGATTTAGGTTTGCGAGAAGATGCAGGCACAAGCAACAGGGAGTCGTCTAGCAAGAGAAGTAGCTGATATATTTGCTATAAGGAATATGTCAAAGTTTTGTATTCCAACTGAGCTAGCATAGGTTCAGAGACCACGGTGCGGTTGGCACCAAAGTCAAAAGCTTAGCGTGATTGGTCCCAGGGATGAGGTGCCGGTTGCGTGGTGGTGCCGGTCTAATGACAGGGAGGTTTTCGTGACGGTCATTCTACTACGACATGCAAAGGCGCGGGCCACAGCTGGGTATGGTGATGATCTCGCCAGAACGTTAGACAACGAAGGTCTTGCTCAGGCGCAGGTGTTGGCTGAGGTGGTTGGGGGCGTACTCGCTCGCGAGACGCCGATCAGGATCGTCGCGAGTCCCGCCTTACGTTGTCAAGCTACCGTCGGTCCGCTAGCTATGAGGTTTGGCATCGAGTCCTTTGAGGACCCACGACTTCTGGAGATGGCCCCGGATGACGAGCTCAGCGAACTGGCAAACGTTGCACAGACTGCGGTTGGGGCTTTGGTGTTGTGTGGCCATGCACCAGCGCTCAGCCGCCTCGCACAGATCATGACCGCCTCGCAAGGAGTTGTTGTGCCGGCAGTTGAACTAGCGCTTGGGATTGCATCCTTTGCATCCTTCGAGTTTCGAGAGGACTCCGGCCGCCGACTAGTCGCGTTGAGTCGTTACCCGGCGAGTGATTACCAACGAGTCCGCATCGTTGGTTAGCCGCCGCTGCCTATATCAGCTAGCTCGGTGCACTAGGATCAACAGCTGTGATAGCTGATCCCGCTCCTGTCTTCTCGGTGGCGAACCTTTGGGAGATGATCGAAGGTAGCCTTGAGCCGTTGATGACCAGTCGCTTCCGACTGAGAGGGACGATCCAAGACGTAGCAGTTCGTCGACATCTGTACTGCTTTCTTGCTGATCGAACGCTGGCCACCCAGGTAGCGAAGGTGAATACTGTGATTTTCGCCGCCGACCTTGCTCGTATCCGCTCGGAGCTGCTTAGTCGAGGATTGGGCGAGCTAGAGAGTGATGTTGAGGTGGTAGCTGTCGGGCGCTTGAGCACGTATCGCCCAGCCGGCAGGGTAAGTTTCGTCGTCGAGCAGCTTGACTACGATGAGATGCGTCGGCTCGGTAGGCTCGATGTAGAGCGGTTACGAGCCGCTCTGATAGAAGAGGGTCTTTTTGGGGCCAATAAGGATCGTCCTCTGGCCGCCGTTCCTCTGCGGATTGCGGTTGTTACCTCAGAGGCGGGCACGGTTCAGCATGACTTTACCCGTGTCCTAGCGCGGAGTGGATATAGGTTCTCCTGGCAACTGTATTCGACTCGAGTAACTGGTACGCAGGCGGCTGACGAGTTGGCCGCGATGGTGAAGCGTGCCGATGCCGATGGTCACGATCTGATCGTCCTCCTCCGCGGAGGTGGATCGGAGAGCGAGCTAGCTCTCTTCAATACTGAGGCGGTAGTTCGTTCGGTTGTGAACGCTAAGACGCCGGTCTGGTGTGCCATCGGGCATGCCGCAGATGATGTGTTGGTAAATGAAGTTGCCCACCGAGCGCTTGATGTTCCACAGAGCGTGGCGACTGCATTGGTCGAACGGGTTGAGGATTATCTGCTTGGCCTTGAGCACACACTCGGTCGAGCTGTTGAGCTTATCGCTGCGAGGTTGCGTGATGAACAGGCTCACCGGCGTGGCATGGCTGCACGTGTGATAGGTTCATGCCATGCTGGCCTGACACAGTTAAGGGTTGGGCAGGCCGAGCAGTGGGCGAGTTTGGTTCGACTTGCCGAGGGTAGGTGCCGTGGTGACGGGGAAGAGGTACGTAGGTTGTCGCAAAGTTTGCGCTCCAACGTTCGGCTGCGTTTGGCCCACGAGCTACCACGTCTTTTGGATCAGGGTGAGTTGGCGAAGGCACTGCAACGGCGACTCGAGAGCGAGGCTAGCGATGTTGGGCGAGCACGAGTCTGGCTTGAAACTTATGACCCCAGGAAACAGCTGCAATTGGGCTATGCCATAGTGCAGGGGCGCAGCGGCCGATGGCTTACCACCATTTCAGATGTGATGGACGAGCGGTTGGTGACGGTTCTTATGAGAGACGGTTCTGCAAAGGTGAGACTGGAAGAGGGTGAGGTTCAAACGTGAGCGAGGTTGATTGGTTTCATATTGACGACGAGGATTTTCTGCGAGAGTTGGCGAGTGCCAGCTTTGAGGAGCTTCGAGATGAGAGTCAAACCGTGATCGACCGACTGGCCAGCAGGGAGTTTGGTCTAGATGAGTTGTCGATCGTGGTTCGTCGTGTTCGCGCTATGCTCGATGACTGCGATCGCAGGATTAAGGCAGTGGAGTTTGAGATCGCTGAGCTCGATAGCTCGGGATCGGAGCCATCTCGCTAGTCCAGAATTGGCATAACGGCGACTGCGATCGTAGTCGGTTTGCTGGGTGTATCTGATAACTTTTATCTCGGCCACCCTTGGATGCAACAAGACGTGGAGGTCTACTCCGAACACGGGCTATTTAGACCACGGAGGATGTTGTGGCCAATCGATCTCGGATGTTGCCAGTAGCCAGACTAAGCTGGGCGCCAAAGCCCCCGTAGCTCAGGGGATAGAGCAGTGGTTTCCTAAACCATGTGCGCAGGTTCGAATCCTGCCGGGGGCACGGATATGGCGGTTCGCGCGATTTGTCTTAGCTGGCTTTCTAGAGCTGTTGTAGGGAAGGTTTTAGATGATCAACCTACTAAATTTCGACTAATTGCGAATCCGAGTCAGCCCTTCCGGTGGCCAACCATCGACTCGCCCTAGTTCTGTCCCTGTGGATAGGGCAGAACACTCAAAGGCGGCTGGAGAGCGAAGACAAAAGAGGTGCATAAAAATGTATATGTACTTTGGAGCGGCAAGTATGCACTCGCTAGGCTCGGTTCATGAGAATTCTTGTGATTGGCGGAACCCAGTTCATTGGTAGACATGTAGTGGCTGAACTCTTGGCCCGCGGAGATGAGGTCACCCTCTTCCACCGTGGTCGCACAAACCCGAGTTTGTTTCCCGAGGTGAGCCATATCCTTGGTGATAGAAACAGTGATCTATCTGGTTTGGCTAATGGCGACTGGGATGCGACTATCGACACCTCGGCCTACTTCCCTCGCCAAGTCAAGCTGCTCGCAGAGCATCTCGGAGTGCGTGGAGGGACGTACGTGCATGTATCGTCGGTATCGGCATATGCTAGCCCGATCGAGGCTGGGTATACAGAGGATGCACCTTTGCAGACGTTGTCAGATCCGACGATTGAAGAGGTTACCGGTCAGACCTATGGCGGACTCAAGGCGCTCTGTGAGCTTGAGGCTCAACGAAGTTTTCGACACGTTCCTGTAGCCATAGTCCGACCAACCTATGTGGTTGGCCCCTATGACCATACTCAGCGCTTCACGTGGTGGATCGAGATGATAGCTAGAGGCGGAATCTTTTTGGCGCCTGGACCAAAGGAGAATCCGTTCCAGGTCATTGACGTTCGTGATCTGGCGGACTTCATGGTCACGCTCGCACACGCTCAGACCGCGGGAACCTACCATACCGTGAGCCCACCCTCTGGCATAACCTTCGCTGAATTCTTGGAGCTGGTCAAGGCAGTCGTGGGTCCGAGTGACCTAAACCTCGAGTGGGTTGAGCCATCGTTGCTAAGAGAGGTTGGTGTTAACGAATCTGTCTTCCCACTCTGGGCAGGAGATGATCCTGATCGCAATGTCGGCGCTGCTAACCCGGAGAGGGCCTACGCCGCCGGGCTCGCACCCCGGCCGCTAAGAGACACGATAGAGGATACCCATGCTTGGGCTATGGCTGATGGGTTTGATCCACTCCAAGTTCCAGGTTTTGGGTTAAGTCAAGAACAAGTGAGCGATTTACTTGCCCGTATTGGAGAGACTGCGTAACTCGGTTTTGCTGTTGATGGGGCCTTCTTTGTCTATTGATGTCACATTTTGTATGCGGCGACGAGAGAGCTGAAGACGGGATTAATAATCGGTATCTCATGAGTGTGAGTTCTGGTCGTGCTCGGTTGTGAGCGTGAGCCACTCGTCTTCGGCACTCTCGAGCTCTGCTTGGCAGTGGGCGAGCTCGATTCCGAGCTTGGTGAGCGCTTCGTGGTCGGTCACGCCCTCGAAGGCTAGTGTGAGTCGGTTGCGTTCGTGGGTCAGTCTGTCGATAGTTGCCTCGAGTTTTTGTAGTCGGAAACGGACCGTACTCGCCGATCTCTTCCGTGCTGGAGTAGCTCGCGCCTGTGGTGCCGATTGCCGGTTGGATGGACCTGAGGTGAGTGGGCCAGAGTCCCGGTTGGGCCGCGTGCTCGCCATTGCTATCCAGGCGGTGAGACCACCTGGAATCGATTTTACTTCTCGATCTGCGCATATCAGGATACGGTCGGTAACGCGATCGAGGAATGTGCGATCGTGACTTACCGTTACCAATGCGCCCGGCCAGTCCTCGAGGTAATCTTCGAGCGCGCGCATGGTGTCTAGGTCGAGATCGTTCGTAGGTTCGTCTAGAAGGAGGACGTTTGGTCGTGCAGCCAGGACGGTCAGTAGTTGTAGACGTCGACGTTCCCCACCAGATAGAGTCCCAACCGTTGCCCAGGGGAGCTCGCCGGTGAACCAGAAGCGCTCCATCAAGCGGATGTCAGAGGGATCCCCGGCTATACGATGAGGGCCAGCCACTACATCACGAACTCGTGCCGTTGGATCCAGATCAGGGCCATGCTGGGCGTAGTAACCGATTCTGGTGGTCGTACCGGAGTCAACGCTACCTGATGTTGGTGGTCTCAGGCCGGCCAGAATCTCGAGGAGTGTGGTTTTGCCTGCGCCGTTGGGTCCCACAATTCCCAAGCGTTCACGTGGATCAAGACTTAAGGTCACGTTGCTAAATGTTGGAAGCTGACTCTTCGGAAATCGGAAGCCTACTTCCTGAAGCTCTATTACCTTGCTTCCTAGACGAGGAGTGTCAAAACCGAGATCGATAGCACCAACGCGAGCCGCCTGTTGGGGTCGGGTTTCAATGAGTTGTTTAGCGGCGTCAATTCTCGCCTGCGGCTTGCGGGTGCGGGCCTTCGCCCCTCGTCTGAGCCATGCGAGCTCACGACGGGCAAGGTTGCGGCGTATCGAGTCTTGTGTCTCGGCCTGGACTTCACGTTCGATACCGGCCGCGAGATAGGCGGCATAGCCACCATTATGCAGATACGCTTGGCCGCGATCGAGTTCGAGCATCCTGTTGGTCACTCGGTCGAGGAGGTAGCGATCGTGGCTCACGAGGACGACTGCTCCAGGAAAGCGCGCGAGCCAGGCCTCAAGCCAGGTTACCGCGGCCAGATCGAGGTGATTGGTTGGTTCATCGAGGATCAATAGATCTCCCGGTTTACTGAGTACACGCGCAAGCGCTACTCGCTTTACCTGACCCCCCGAGAGCTCAGAGATTTTCATATCGATCGATGTCATCATCCCTAGTCGATCGAGAATGGCCTCACTTTCCCAGCCGGTCCCAACCAGCTCGCGTACGCTTGCATCCGGGAGATTGTCCTGCTGATCGAGGAGGTTGATGACGACGCCTTTACCTCTGCGGACCTCGCCGGCTTCGGGAGATTGCGTCCCGGCGAGGACCCGCAGCAGGGTAGATTTGCCTGTGCCATTGATTCCAACCACTCCAAGTCGATCTCCATCCGAGATGGTGATCGAGAGGTTTGAAAATAGAACCCTATCGGATCGACTCACAGCGATATTGGCGGCATCAACAAGAATGGTCACGACATCCACCGTAGGGGATATGGAGCTGCTGATGGTTCGCCGTGTATGCCGACGTTTAAAACGGTGATGGTTTTCTTAGGAACTTGGCTGCTAGCCATTCATGCCGGTGCTGCTTGAACCTGCCTCGGGGAGTGGTTGTTCTGAGTCGGCGTTGTTGCCATCGAATATGTAACTGCGTTTCACCCGTCGCAATGTGACCAACACGAAGAGCACCCCGGCGAGCAGGAGCACAACTAGCGTTTGATCGATTCCGACTCCGATCGCTCTGGGGCCGTAGATGAAGAATGCCACCAGGAGTGCGCCCATGATACTCCCGGAGAAGATTGCGCCTATCAGCAACCACCGATGTTGGTGGGGTTGAAATTGGACGTCAGGAAGCTTTTTATGTCCAACTGTCAAAAAGATGACCGCTGTTAGTATGTCAAAGAAAAACTCCGCAAGCAGGAAAAAGCCAGCTGCGGAGAGCACGAGGTTGAAAAAACTACCCAGGGAAGATACGAACAACTGCACCGCCACGACTACCAACGTAAGACTAAGAACCGCAAGCGTGGCGATGTGGGGGACGTGGCGTTTACTCAGCTTGCCGAACGCCTGTGGAATGAGCTGCTCGCGCCCCATTGAATAGAGGGCTCTAGTCAGGATATAGGTGGTAAGCCAGAGTCCTCCGGCTGTTGAGGCGAGAATCGGCACAAGGATTACCCAGTGTGCGGACGGTAGTACTCGCTGAGCCCAGAGGGCAAGAGGATCGGCGTCGCTGTGCGATGCCAGCAGCTTCATTGGAGTCTCTGAGAAGATCAGCGGATACAGGATTGCATAAAACACCAGGGCGAGGAAGGCACCGACGATCCCGCTGATGCCAGGGTCTTGACGTGGCTTCTCTGACTCTTCGGCGGCGTAGGAGTCGATCTCCCAGCCGTCCAAAATGGTAGCTGCGACGACGGCGACAACCAACATGCCGCCAACGGGGAGCGTTCCGAAGTGTATCCCGACTGAAGTCGCATGGAGTCGAGAGAGGCCGAGAATCCCAAAGCCTATCAGTGATACCATCTCGAGGGCGAAGAAGGCCTTGGTGATCTGGGCTGTTGGCTTGGAGCCAAGGAGCAATGGAACTGCTGCGAATGCGACCCAAAATATGGTTACCAGAATGGTTACGATGTTGCTTGGGTGGTAATGAGGAGCTACCAGCGCGAGCGTATACGTCGCTGCTGGGATGGCGATCGGTGGAATTGAGAAAAAGTAGGCCAGAATCAGGATCCATGCTTGGTACTGCGATACCCTGCGACCCATCACGCGAGATGACCAATGGTAGGAGGCCCCTGAGTTAGGGAAATGTCGATTGAGGAGCCTGAATACGAACGATGCGATGATGAATGGGATCGCTAAGATGGCGATCGCTGGTAACGCCCACCAACCTGCATCGGCGGCCATAACGCCACCGGTGGCTGCCACCGAAAACACGGGGCCAATGCTCGATATTGATAGTGGGAACAGGTCAAGCAAGCTAAAGACTTGGCGCATCTTACGTGGTTGTTCCTGCGCTGGTGTTGGCTGCGGAGTTAGTTGGTCGCTCATGCGTTCACTTTCTGCTACCTGTGCTTGCTGTTCATGGGTGACGTTTCAACACTAATTGCGAACTGTTTGCAACATACTGCTATTCCGCTCCGAAATACATTTACATTCATATGCACCTCTTTTGTCTTCACTCTCCAGCCGCCTTTGAGTGTTCTGCCCTATCCACAGGGACAGAACTAGGGCGAGTCGATGGTTGTCCACCTCCCACGTCCAACTTGGGTTGTCGTGGTTCGCTTGGGGTCTCAGCCGTTGAGCGGTAGCTCCGTTTTCAAGACACGTATCTCGGACGCCGTTGCCGGTGGTCCCCAAAGGGACGATACGTGCTCCAACTCGGCTTTCCATTTGCGCGTAGGAACCTCTCATCAAGGATCTTCTTCACTTCCCTATAGGGAGTGAACCGGTTGATCTGGCGATCTTCGATCCTTGACGCGATGTTCATGGCAGCTACGTGATCCACATCGCCCTGCCAGTTGCACTCCCAATAGGGATTGCGACAGTGAAACACATCCCCGTGTCGGTTGTCACTATGGACATACCCACACGCTAGACCTTACCTTGCAGGTGAGAGAGGTCTTCGATGATGATCTCTCTTGGCCGTTGTGATGGAAGTTGGGGAACTCGTTTCTTAGCTCTGGTCCGGTTCCCTTCCCCGTAGACCACCTCCTTGATTGTGGCACCAGAGATCGTCTGTAGTTGTGCCTTTGTGCGCCGGAGTCGAGCCTGCTGCTTCTTTGTACCCAGGTTGTTGCGTGCGATGTGCTTGGTTCGCCTAGAGCCAGCATCTCTCTTTGACAGTGCGTGAAGCTTATTTCTCGCCTTGCCGGTCTTGTTCCGGCGCTCGGCCATAGACCTAAGTGCTCGGCCATACTCGTTGCCGTGATGGACTCCCGAGCTATCAGTACAGACCTCGGTGATCCCCCAGTCAAGAGCCACGGCGGGGCCGGTTGCCCTGGGTAGGCGTGCAACGTCGTAGATTACGTGGATGAAGGCTCGCTTGTGTTCTTCGTCTAGTACAACCCTGATATTGCCCGACACCCGAGAGATCCCAGACAGAGGTAGCGAGATGCGCTTGTTGCGGGTTGAGCTAATGACTTTGACATAGCGTCTGGTTTTGCCTGTTCGAGTATCATTGTCGACCACCGAGTACAAGCTAGAGTCCAAAGACATAGAGCGAGCCTTGACGACCGTTGGCCAACTACTACCAAGCGCATCACGAATGACACGGCCCTTGACACACGGTGTAGGTACGCAGCTATCTTTACTCTCGCGTCGAGAGAGGTAGTTACCGTAGAGATCTCTGGCACGCCACCACCCATGATCTGCCCAATGGCCGAGTATCGGGCGAGACAGGCGTAGGCATAATGCCTCTCGTTCTCGTCTGTGAATCGCCGCCATGTCTTTGCTTTGATGTCAGCACGGGCAAAACAGGACTCGATGTGGCGAATGCAGGTATCCACGGCATCAAAGGCGGCTTGGTCTATCAGATGAACGTTGATGCCCTCTGGGTATAGCCCTCGTGCCTTGGCGTAGTCGCGGAAGCTCTTGCTTCGATCTAGTAGTCCCCACAGGCTGGCTTGGCGCAGATGAGCCACAAAGACGCGCTTTGCGTCGCTATAGTGCCCGATCACCAAGCACAGCTCCCCATACTTGCCCCTGTTGAGTGGCAACGTGGCCAGGCGTACCGTGCGCTTCATGGGAATCTAACCATAGGATGAGGCTCTGACATCGAAGGTTCTGACATCGAAGGCTCTGGCATCGAAAGTTCAGACATCGGGTCATGGGCTTACCTCTTTGGCTATCTCTTGAAGCCGTTCCATAACCTGTCTGTTCTTATGGCTGCGCGAGCCATAGAGTCTGGCCGAGAATACAGTCACAATCTCAATGACATCATTTGCAAGATCCTCTTCAAAGGTCGAGTCCTCACTAGCGTTGATAATGATTACCTCAGTGCTCACACAGGGAGAACACCAGTTACGATCCAAACCGGAGCAGTCTGTCCTTATGACTGAGCACCAGTCGTCCAACCTCGCCAGAACAGATCCGAGATACGAGCGCCTTTAGTCCTCGTTTGTGATGGTTGAGTCCTGACCCTAGATCAGAGATGACCTCGTAGGTCCACCCGTTCACAGCACAGTAGCTCTCCAAGAGAGCTACCTGGCGCACTAGGTCGTCTTTTTGACCGTTGGTTGATACGCGAGCATAAGCAATGGTGGTCCTGGTAGATGGAGCCTTATGAGGCGCAATGGCACGAAGTTTAGCCAGGTCATAACGCCTTCTACCTCCCTGAGTGTGCACAGGAGGATCAATACGTCCCTCTGTTTCCCATCTCCGTAGCGTCATGGGGTGAACTTAGAGTTCCTGTGCTGCTACCACAATGGGGACCAACCTCGTCATATAGACGTACAGTAAACAACACTCAAGAGTGCTTAGCTTAGAGATAGCAGTGGCGTGCCCGAGTGATTTGATTCTTTGCCCTCCTAGTTGCAGCGGCACTGAGACCGGAGGAGCAAGCAGTAGTTCTTCTGATGGGGATTAGACCGCCTTAACGGGGTAGACCGTCAAATGTTTGAGTTGTGCGGTGGGGGGAAGATAGCTGGTGTCTGCTGGACGTTCATAGTTGCAAGGGAAGAGATATGCGCGTCAAAGGGTTGCTTAATCTAATCTGTAGTCGACCGCGTTCGTGAAATGAGGGAATTTATGGTTGAGGCTGCGCGAGCGAGAGCGCCCCACAGCGGACTCGCGTTGTTGGTGATCGTCATCGGAGTGCTGATTACCGCGGTAGATACCACCATTGTCGTCTTGGCCCTGCCTGAGATACAGCGCAGCCTGCATATTGGAATCAGCTCGATCATTTGGGTGATCATCGGTTATCTGTTGGTGATTACCTTGCTTGCCACCCAGCTTGGACGATTGGGCGACATGTTTGGTCGCGTTCGGATGTATGAACTTGGGTTCTTGGTGTTCATCGTTGGCTCGCTGTTGTGCGCGTTGGCTTGGAATGAAGCCTCTATCATCGGCTTTCGACTGCTTCAGGGCGTAGGAGGGGCGCTGGTAGCCGCTAACTCCGGCGCGGTCATAGCAGACACCTTTCCTCCCGAACAGCGAGGTAAGGCCTATGGTTACAATGCTATTGGTTGGAACATTGGCGCGGTACTTGGGGTCCTGCTTGGTGGTTTGATCGTTACCTATTTCTCTTGGAGGTGGATCTTCTGGATTAACGTCCCGATTGGATTGGTGGCGTTAGCGGTCGCCATCAAGGTGCTTCGTGATCATGGTGAACGCGAGAAGAGACGGCTCGACTATCTCGGTACCACCACCCTTGGGCTCGGACTCTTTGGTATCCTATGGGGGCTCACGAAGTTGACTAGTGAATCTTTGAACGCCTCAATCATTGAGTTTGTGATCGCCGGCGTGATCCTCCTTGGCGTCTTTGCCCTCGTCGAGCAGCGTCAAAAAGAGCCGATGTTGAATCTGTCGCTCTTTCGGGTTCCTACCATGTCCCCGACCCTGCTCGCCTCTCTGTTTCAGGGGTTGGCAAGCTTTTCGGTGCTATATCTCTTGCTGATGTACCTACAAGGGGTTCGAGGATACTCACCTTTGCATGCATCGCTTTTGCTGCTTCCCGGCTATGTGGTCGGTGGGGTGGTCGGTCCCATCGGTGGACGGTTAGCCGATCGCTATGGGGCTGTTTGGCCCGCTACCGTGGGCCTAGTGCTCCAGATGGTCGCTCTCGTCATCTACGCCCAGCTTGGGACTGGATCGGCAATTTGGATCCTGTCTGGAGCCTACGTGATCGGGGCGGTTGGCTCTGGAGGGTTCTATCCGGCTAACAATGCTGCCGTCATGAAGGCGGCGCCAGCTGGTAGCTTTGGCATAGCCTCCGGCATGCTTCGTACTTTCGCTAATATCGGAATGGTCTTCTCCTTTGCCGCTGCAATCGTTGTTGCTTCGGGGACCATCTCGAAGAGACAGGCATTCGCTATTTTCGTCGGCACCTCTAAGTTGAGTGCCCACATCGGTACCGAATTCACCTCCGGGATTCATAATGCCTTCTACCTCTCCGTCGTGCTTATGGCGATCGCAGCAATGTTCTCGGCGACCAACCTGAAACACCACTTCAGCGGTAAAAAAACAAATTCTTCAAATTTCCCCCCCAAAACCGTCACCCCCTCCCCCTAGAGCACACTAGATTTATCTATCCCATGTGGTTGTCATCTCTACCAAGAGAGAAGCAATCACCTCTGGCAACGAGGAACTGGTAGCTAAAAGCTGGTAATACAGCCAAAGAGCCAGTACCTCGCAAACGACACACCACAGTCGATGATTCCTTCTGGAATCAGAAGGCTGCGCTCGTTCGAAGAAGGTGACTCTTAAGGAGTCACCAACCAAGGGCAAGCTGGTGTGGCACATTGAAAACTGAAGAGGGAAGACATGCCAGTGCGGGTATGAGAGGAAACCCTAGGTCGACCTCGATCGTTGCTGAGCAATCAGCAAGGACTCGAGAGTGACGATCTAGTACCTCGTCAACCTAACACTTTGAGATACAACAATCCAGCTCGGATTAACTCGTCTCTTGTCCATACGGTATCTAGACCAGAGCCATCACCGCGAAAGCAGTAAGGCTCCTAGAGTATCGCCAACCAAGAGACATTCGTTTATGACGGAGAGTTTGATCCTGGCTCAGGACGAACGCTGGCGGCGTGCTTAACACATGCAAGTCGAACGGGGTATCAGGGTAGTAATACCCGAAGTACCTAGTGGCGAACGGGTGCGTAACACGTGAGCAACCTACCCCAGAGCTTGGAATAACACCGGGAAACCGGTGCTAATACCGAATACTCTCATTCGGCCGCATGACTGAATGAGGAAAGATTTATCACTCTGGGACGGGCTCGCGGCCTATCAGCTTGTTGGTGAGGTAACGGCTCACCAAGGCTACGACGGGTAGCTGGTCTGAGAGGACGATCAGCCACACTGGGACTGAGACACGGCCCAGACTCCTACGGGAGGCAGCAGTGGGGAATATTGCGCAATGGGCGAAAGCCTGACGCAGCAACGCCGCGTGGAGGATGAAGGCTTTCGGGTTGTAAACTCCTTTCAGCAGGGACGAAACTGACGGTACCTGCAGAAGAAGCCCCGGCTAACTACGTGCCAGCAGCCGCGGTGAGACGTAGGGGGCAAGCGTTGTCCGGATTTATTGGGCGTAAAGAGCTCGTAGGCGGCTTGGCAAGTCGGATGTGAAATCTCCAGGCTTAACCTGGAGTCGCCATCCGATACTGCTATGGCTAGAGTCCGGTAGAGGATCGTGGAATTCCTGGTGTAGCGGTGAAATGCGCAGATATCAGGAGGAACACCAACGGCGAAGGCAGCGATCTGGGCCGGTACTGACGCTGAGGAGCGAAAGCGTGGGGAGCGAACAGGATTAGATACCCTGGTAGTCCACGCCCTAAACGTTGGGCACTAGGTGTGGGGCCTATTTCGACGGGTTCCGTGCCGTAGCTAACGCATTAAGTGCCCCGCCTGGGGAGTACGGTCGCAAGGCTAAAACTCAAAGGAATTGACGGGGGCCCGCACAAGCGGCGGAGCATGCGGCTTAATTCGATGCAACGCGAAAAACCTCACCTGGGTTTGACATGTAGGGAAAAGCTGCAGAGATGCAGTGTCCTTTTAGGGCCCTTCACAGGTGGTGCATGGCTGTCGTCAGCTCGTGTCGTGAGATGTTGGGTTAAGTCCCGCAACGAGCGCAACCCTTGCCCTATGTTGCCAGCGGATAATGCCGGGGACTCGTAGGGGACTGCCGGAGTTAATTCGGAGGAAGGTGGGGACGACGTCAAGTCATCATGCCCCTTACATCCAGGGCTGCACGCATGCTACAATGGCCGGTACAAAGGGTCGCCAACCCGCGAGGGGGAGCCAATCCCATAAAGCCGGTCTCAGTTCGGATCGCAGTCTGCAACTCGACTGCGTGAAGTCGGAGTCGCTAGTAATCCCGAATCAGCACGTCGGGGTGAATACGTTCCCGGGCCTTGTACACACCGCCCGTCACACCACGAAAGTCGGCAACACCCGAAGCCGGTGGCCCAACCAGTAATGGAGGGAGCCGTCGAAGGTGGGGTCGGTGATTGGGGTGAAGTCGTAACAAGGTAGCCGTACCGGAAGGTGCGGCTGGATCACCTCCTTTCTAAGGAGCACACGCCAACCCATCTAACACAGCTACACACTTAGCGCTACGCAAGTAGAACTAGTTAAGTAGTTGTCGCAGATGGTGAGGCTGTCTCAAAGAAAGTGTCGAAGCCTGGCATCCCTCTTCAGCTACAATGCGTTTGTTATGCATCTTGAGAATGAAAGAGCGAGCACGAGTAATCAACATAAGTACTCCAAGTTATTAAGAGCCAACGGTGGATGCCTTGGCGCCTGAAGCCGATGAAGGACGTAGGCGACTGCGATAAGCCATGGGGAGCTGTCTACCAAGCTTCGATCCATGGATCTCCGAATGGGGAAACCCGACATCAGTTAATGCGATGTCACCCCTGCCTGAATATATAGGGCAGGAGGAGGGAACAAGGGGAATTGAAACATCTCAGTACCCTTTAGGAAAGGAAAACAACAGTGACTCCCCAAGTAGCGGCGAGCGAAAAGGGAAGAGCCTAAACCGAACCGGTGTGATTAGCCTGGCGGCGTTGCCGGTTCGGGGTAGTGGGAGTGATCATCTAGGTTCGCCAGAGCCTAGGAGGAGTTACAAAGTTGGCTGGTTAGTCAAAGCAGTCTGGAAAGCTGCGCCACAGAGGGTAATGGCCCCGTAGACGAAAACCTCCAACCTCCTTCGATCACCACCCAAGTAGCGCGGGATCTGGGAAAGCCCGTGTGAATCTGCGAGGACCACCTCGTAAGGCTAAGTACTCCTCAGGCGACCGATAGTGAACTAGTACCGTGAGGGAAAGGTGAAAAGTACCCCGAGAGGGGAGTGAAATAGAACCTGAAACCGTTGGTTTACAAGCAGTCAAAGCAGACATGTTCTGCGATGGCGTGCCTTTTGAAGAATGAGCCAGCGAGTTACCGTGGGTGGCAAGGTTAACCTATGTATGGGGGAGCCGAAGCGAAAGCGAGTCTGAATAGGGCGTATGAGTTGCCTGCGGTAGACCCGAAGCCGGGTGATCTATCCATGGGCAGGCTGAAGCGGGAGTAAGACCCCGTGAAGGGCCGAACCCACTCTGGTTGAAAACAGAGGGGATGACCTGTGGATAGGGGTGAAAGGCCAATCAAACCCGGTGATAGCTGGTTCTCCCCGAAATGTATTTAGGTACAGCGTCAGATGTTCAGCATCGGAGGTAGAGCACTGAATGGGCTATGGGGCCCCACAGGCTTACTGATCCCAATCAAACTCCGAATGCCGATGCTCTAGAGTCTGGCAGTGAGACCATGGGGGATGAGCTTCATGGTCGAGAGGGAAACAGCCCAGACCGCCAGCTAAGGTCCCTAAGTTCTGACTAAGTGGAAAACGATGTGAAACCGCAAAAACAGCCAGGAGGTTGGCTCAGAAGCAGCCACCCTTTAAAGAGTGCGTAATAGCTCACTGGTCGAGTGGTTTTGCGCGGACAATGTAACGGGGCTAAGTCAGACACCGAAGCTGCGGATGTGGAGCTGGATTTATCCAGTGTCCATATGGTAGGGGAGCGTCGGGCATGCATTGAAGCGGTCAGCGTAAGCGGCCGTGGAGCGTGTCCGAGTGAGAATGCTGGCATGAGTAGCGAGAGAGGGGTGAGAAACCCCTCCGCCGAAAGCCTAAGGGTTCCTGGGCAAGGCTAATCCGCCCAGGGTAAGTCGGGAGCTAAGGCGAGGCCGAGAGGCGTAGTCGATGCACAACCGGTTCATATTCCGGTACCGCTAATACCACGTTTGAGTGATGGAGGGACGCAGGAGGGTAGATGATCCCAGGCGTTGGTTGTCCTGGGGAAAGCGTGTAGGGCGAGGGCCAGGTAAATCCGGACCTCATATAAGCCTGAGACGTGATTCCGAACCGCTTTTAGGTGAAGTCATTAATCCCATGCTGCCGAGAAAAGCTTCTAGCGAGTGGTAAGAGCGCCCGTACCCCAAACCGACACAGGTAGGCAGGTAGAGAATACCAAGGCGATCGGGAGAACTGTGGTTAAGGAACTCGGCAAATTACTTCCGTAACTTCGGGATAAGGAAGGCCCAGTTAGGGTGAGAAGGACTTGCTCCTTTGATGCCCGAGTGGGTCGCAGAGAATCGGGGGAAGCGACTGTTTACTAAAAACACAGGAGCGTGCTAAGTCGCTAAGACGACGTATACGCTCTGACGCCTGCCCGGTGCCGGAAGGTTACGGGGAGAGGTTAGCCCTTTAGGGCGAAGCTTTGAACCTAAGCCCCGGTAAACGGCCGCCGTAACTATAACGGTGCTAAGGTAGCGAAATTCCTTGTCGGGTAAGTTCCGACCCGCACGAATGGCGTAACGACTTCCCCACTGTCTCAACCACAGACCCGGCGAAATTGAAGTACGAGTAAAGATGCTCGTTAGCTGCATCAGGACGGAAAGACCCCGTGGACCTTTACTGTAGCTTGATGTTGAGTTTTGGTTCCGATTGTGTAGGATAGGTGGGAGCCTATGAACGGGTGGCGCTAGCTGCCCGGGAGGCGTCCTTGAAATACCACCCTGTCGGTGCCGGAGCTCTAACCATGGTCCGTGAATCCGGATCGGGAACAGCGTCAGGTGGGCAGTTTGACTGGGGCGGTCGCCTCCTAAAGAGTAACGGAGGCGCCCAAAGGTTCCCTCAGACTGGTTGGCAATCAGTCGTTAGAGTGCAATGGCAAAAGGGAGCTTGACTGCGAGACCCACAAGTCGAGCAGGTGCGAAAGCAGGGCATAGTGATCCGGCGGTAGCGTGTGGAAGCGCCGTCGCTCAACGGATAAAAGGTACCCCGGGGATAACAGGCTCATCTTGCCCAAGAGTCCATATCGACGGCAAGGTTTGGCACCTCGATGTCGGCTCGTCGCATCCTGGGGCTGAAGTAGGTCCCAAGGGTTGGGCTGTTCGCCCATTAAAGCGGTACGCGAGCTGGGTTTAGAACGTCGTGAGACAGTTCGGTCCCTATCCGATGCAGCCGTAGGAAACCTGAGAAAGGCTGTCCCTAGTACGAGAGGACCGGGACGGACGTAGCTCTCGTGTGCCAGTTGTCCTGCCAAGGGCACGGCTGGTTAGCGACCTACGGAAGGGATAAGCGCTGAAAGCATATAAGCGCGAAGCTCTTTTCAAGATGAGGTTTCCCACAGGGTTAACCTGGTAAGGCCCGTGAGAGACGATCACGTTGATAGGCCGGAGGTGTAAGCACAGTAATGTGTTCAGCCGACCGGTACTAATCGGCCGAGGGCTTGGAGTTACCCGTGCTCGCTCTTTCGTTCTCATGATGAGAACACACAGCACTAGATCGATGATCTAGGTTGACAATTTCGAGCGGTGGCAATGGCGGTGGGGAGACACCCGTTCCCATTCCGAACACGATCAGTTAAGCCCACCCGCGCCGATGGTACTTGGGGGGAGGCCCCCTGGGAGAGTAGGGCACTGCCGCTCGTTTAACAACCCCCCTCCTCGTGAGGGGGGTTGTTCTGTTTTGGGGGTGGTTTGGTTGGGGAGTTGGTATACCAATACGTAGATGACTGGGGGTGTTCTGTGGGTATTAGGAATTTTGGTGATCATGCTGCTAACGAGAGGACATTGCTCTCCTGGATTCGATCAGGAATTGCCGTGATGGCTTTCGGTTTCCTGGTTGAGAAGTTCACTATTTTTCTCTCCTATATCGGAGCGGCACTTCACCAGCAACAGAGGTTTCGTTCATCGGTGAGTGCACAGGCTGTTGGACTCGCGCTCGTCGCTCTTGGCTTAGCTGCTATCGCCTCCGCTACCTATCGGTATCGCGTTCGTGGTCTTACGATTGATGCTGAGGCGATGTCGACGGCGGGGCGTTCGCGCACTGCTGTCGGATTGGGCATTGGGTTGACTCTTATAGGTATTTTCCTATTTGTCTACCTAGCTGTAGGCCTGTAGCATAGCGTCTGGCGTCTGGTACTTCGACTTGCTATTTTCATCGTGGGGCGGGCCCGTGATTGGAGTTTTACCGTGTTAGGGAATGACAAAGGTCCAGGCATTAGCCGGCTCGGTGGTGCCAGTGCGGCTTGCGGATAGTGCAAGGTGGTTTCTGGTTGAATCGACAGGACACGTGTAGTCCGGTAGGTTCTGATGCACCTCGGTTCCCGCTTAGTGCATCATTCTGATGTCTGCCCATGCTACTGCTGGCTTTGGTGTGGTTATCAGATCCGCTGTAGTCCAGTCGTTTTTGGGGTTCGCTCGGTTGCATGTCTCAGGGTTTATTTTGCCTGGTTTAGCAGGCGCTGATGTTTATTGCGTTTCGTCATGTTGGACGGCGAGTTGGGCGTGTTTTAGTTGAGCTTTGTGAGTGTTTGCGGTCGTGTAGGTGCCATTCGCGCAGCTGTGATGGTGATATAAGTCAGTCTGACCAGTTTCGTAGCTGCGTGTTCCCAGGAGTTTGGTTCGATGTTGCTTTCTCGTCGATGGAGTCATCCACCGACCTTTGATTCGAAGTCATGATCGATTGGATATGGAGGTTTGGTTCAGTTGTGTCCTGTTCGCTCTTTTGCTTTGGATTTGTTGGTTGTCAGGGCCGTGGTAGGGTCGGAGTAAGAAGTAGGTGTGTTGAAAGGTGGTTGTTTGATGAGTGATGAGGCTGTTCGTTTAGGGTCGACGGGGCTGAAGGTGTCGCGTTTGTGTCTCGGCACCATGACCTTCGGGCTCCAGAGCGGGGAGGAGGAGGCCGTCAAGATCCTTGACACCGCCTTCGATGCAGGAGTTTATTTTATCGATACCGCCGATGTCTATCCGCTCGGTGGTGGAGTCCGTTTGGCCGGAACCACCGAAGAGATCCTAGGACGTTGGCTTAAGGGTAAGCGTGACAAAGTAGTCCTTGCCACCAAGTGCTATGGTGCTACGGCTAAGGAGCCGTTCCAGCAGGGAAATTCGCGCAAACATATCTTCGACGCGGTTCACGCATCGTTGCGACGGCTCGGTACTGATTATATCGATTTGTATCAGCTCCACAGATATGATCCGGATACCCCACTAGAAGAGTCTCTTGGGGCCCTGGATGACTTAGTGCACATGGGTAAGATTCGGTATGCAGGCTGTTCTAACTTCCCCGCGTTCCGATTGGCTAAGGCAAATGGTATCGCCGACGGAAAGGGGTTGGCGAAGTTCTCGTCGGTCCAGCCGCGGTATAATCTGCTGTATCGAATCATAGAGCGAGACCTGTTGGAGCTGGCAACCGAGGATGGCGTCGGAGTGATACCGTATAACCCTATTGCTGGTGGCTTGTTGTCGGGCAAGCACCAGCCGACGGAGGGCCCGTCTGAAGGTACGCGTTTCAACTCTACACCAGCGAGCGAAATCTATCGAGAGCGCTATTGGCATGAGGAGATGTTCGCAACGGTTGAGAAGCTCAAGGCTATTGCTGTACGCGAAGGTGTGAGTCTCGTCACTCTTTCTGTCGCTTGGGTGATGCGCCAAGGAGGTATCACATCACCAATCATTGGTGCTTCGCGAGCTGAGCAGCTCAGCGATTCCATCGCTGCGATGAACTATGTGGTGACCGATGAACTCGATGCCGAACTGCGAGGGTTGACCGATCAGTATTTGACTGGTCCTGCGCTGGTTTGAGTGTGGCTGCTCAAAATTCAGATGCAAGCACCGGTGGCGATAGACTGCCTTCAGTTAGTGAGCGGAGGTAGTAGTGGGTGAGATCGGCAAAGTCATAGGACTGATATTGGTTCTGGTGGCGGCTGCCGGATTGGTGGTCAGCTTCGTCGTGTGGCGGAAGCGTCGACAGCCGACCGGGTTGATGGTTCTTCGGTCGGCGCTGCCTGACAGGGAGGAGCAGAGAATAGCCTTTGGTCACTTGCGCACAGGTACTTTGCCGGATGATCCCCACCTGGCCGGGGTGGTTGTTGAGGTCGCACAGGCGACTGTGAGTCAGTGGGATCCGTCGGCGATCTACGGCGTTGTTTTGGTACTGCTGATAGGCGAGTACCTGATTCGACCAGCAGGAGACCTGATCGTTATCGGTGTTATCTACCTCCTTGTCGCGGCATGGGGTGTGCGTTCACGCCGAAAGATGCGCGATCGTGCGCGTCTGATCTTGGCTAGTTCCGGCAGCGGTAGTTAGATCTCGTTCGAGTTCGCCGTTCGGGTGGGCCATCTGATCTAGTTGGTATTCGGGTTTCTTTGTGCCACATAAAATGGGATCTGACATCGGCCGGCGAGATGGGCATCTACGTCGACGGAGACGGGTGACGCGGAAGAGTTATGAGTGGCGTGCCGTGGAACAAAAGTTTGGTTCGCGGCAAGCGTGTTAGCTTGCCGACAGACCAGGGACGGGTTTCGATTCCAATGCTGATTGAGTAGTTCAGGGCGGATGTTGACTGGGTTGACGAAGGTCCATCGCTACAGTAGTAAAACTCTGTACGACCATGACCTGCTAAACTTGCAGCTGAGAGAGTAGAGGTGTGCTTTGTGTGCACTATCCGTCGCCATCAGAGAGGAGGAGATAGTATGACCAAAACTTGGCAGGTGGCACTTCAAGAGGCGCGCGATAACCTCCGGTCCGCCGGTACCGATCTTAAGGAGGTGCGTGAGGATCTTCGGGAAGCAGCGTTGAACGGTGGAGAGGCGGCTATTTTCGGCCTCGAAGGTTGGCTGCTGAAGTCTTCGATCGTACCGACGACACCGTTTATGGATCCGGAGATTTTCCCGTGGACCAAGACACTCGAGGATGGCTGGAAGGATATGCGTGCAGAGCTCGACGAGTTGCTTGGACGCCGTGATGATCTTCCGAACTTCCAGGATATCTCTCGTGATGTCGCCTCGATCTCTGATGATGATCAGTGGAAGACGGTCTTTTTTATGGGGTACGGCTACCGTTCCGCGGCCAACTGGGAGCGTTGCCCAAAGACGGCAGCATTGCTAGAGCAGGTACCTGGAATGACGACGGCATTCTTCTCAATTCTTAGCCCTGGGAAGCACCTGCCTCCTCATCGCGGTCCCTATCGTGGTGTGCTGCGCTACCACCTAGGACTGAGGATTCCAGAGCCTAAGGAACTCTGCGGAATCGAAGTCGGAGGTGAGACTCGGCACTGGGAGGAGGGCAAGAGCTTGTTGTTTGATGATGGCTATCAACACAGTGCATGGAATGATTCAACGGAGCTACGAGCGGTGCTTTTCCTGGACGTGGTTCGACCGATGTCCGGGGCAGCCAAAGTCACCAACGACGCGTTGTTAAAGGCTATTGCTTACTCTCCTTTCCTGCGCGATGCCAAGAAACGGCATGAGGCGTGGGAGCGACGCTTCGAAGGGAGCATCCGACAGTAGGCTAGACGTTGGATCGGGCTCGTGTGTTTGAGCGTAAAGAGATCGAGTTCTGAGGCCATCACCTTGACTTTGGTGGACCATCGATCTAGTATGAAGATCAGTCGATTCGACTGCTAGACGTGGCGTTTGATTTGTGAGAGCCCGACAGCAATTGCTGTCGGGCTTGTCTCGTTTTAGCCGTTGGGAGGGGTGTGTTGATGTGAGAGTTGTAGTCATCGGCGCTGGCGCCACTGGTTTGGGCGTAGCCTGGGACCTTACACTTCGTGGGATCGATGTCACTGTGGTAGAGGCACGCGAACTTGGTGCTGGCACCTCCGGACGCTTTCATGGGCTGCTCCACAGCGGCGGTAGGTATCTCGTCACTGATCCATCTGCGGCCAAGGAGTGTTATAGCGAGAACATGCTGTTGCGTCGGATTGCGTGCGACGCAGTGGTGGCAACCGGAGGGTACTTCGTGAAGAAGTTCGGTGATGACAGCACCTTCGAGAGTCGTTGGTTGAGCCAGGCCGAAGAGTTGGGAGTGCCCACCCACCCGGTGAAGGTTGCTGAACTGGTTGATGAATTGCCGATGCTGACTCGCGATGTTCAGCGCGCCCACTGGGTCCCCGATGGCGTCCTCGAGGGGTTCACCATGCTCTCAATGTTGGTACAAGCGATCGAATCACGTGGATCTAGGCTGTTCGATCACACTAAGGCGATACGGTTGCGACTTGATGGTGATCGTGTGAGCGGTGTCGAGGTCGAAGGTGTGGGCGGGTATCGAGTTCTCGAGTGTGATGCGGTGGTGAACACAGCCGGCCCATGGGCTGGGATCGTCGCTCGTGATTGGGGTCTCGACATAAAGGTTCAGCCATCATATGGACTGATGCTCATATTCGCCAATCGCCGCATGAACAAGGTTGTCAACCGGTTAAAACCACCTGGAGATGGAGATATCTTCGTCCCCCATCGAGAGGTGGTTATTCTTGGCACCACCGATGTCGCTCAGGGATTACCGGATGCGCCCGAGCCAAGACGTGCCGAGGCGATACGGTTGATGGAGCTGGGAGCTGAGTTGGTTCCAGATCTAGGTTCATGGCGGGTGCTTCGAGGGTTCACGGGTGTTCGTCCCCTCTACGAACCCTCTGGGGTTACTGGTGATTCACGAACAGTATCGAGGGACTTCGCGGTCCTCGATCACGGTGAGACCGACGGTTTGAATGGAGCGTTCTCTGTGTTGGGAGGTAAGTGGACTACGTTTCGCTTGATGGGCGAGGCCCTTGGCGAAAGATTGGCCAAGGCGCTCAATGTTGATAGCCCAAGCCTCAGTCGTGAGGTTGCTATAGAGCGAAGGCATGTGAGATCGGTGCCGTCTGCTCCGAAAGCTCGTGGAGCCCTGCTGTGTGAATGTGAGCAGGTATATGAGGCTGACCTAGATGAGTCGACGGCAACTTCGCAGATGCAACGGCGCTTTGATACCTGGTTTGCCATGGGTCCGTGCCAAGGTACCTTCTGTGCCCACAGAGTGCTAGGTCGAGAGCGAGCTGTGGGTTTCGCTGATGAGCTCTCATCATTGCGGCGAGAGCGTGAACACGGCCTAAATGCCGTGGGTTGGGGCGCCAGTGCTCGCTTGATTGCGCTCGAGCAGTCGATTGCAGCTCAATCCTTAGGAGAGGATGCCAGATGACTAAAGCAGCCATAGTAATTGGCCGGGGCCCAGCGGGTTTGCTCAGTGCGAGCTACCTCAGCCAGCGAGGCTGCGAAGTGACTGTCATTGCCGACGCCGAAGGCAGTCTCGCTATGTGGCCAAGCGACTTCAGCTTTGGTAGGACCCAAGACGCCCACCAGAGTTTTCCTATTCAGCTGTCGTTAGTAGAGTGGCTGCACTCCTTTCGCGAACTAGTCTCGCTCTTCGATACTTTCGGCGTCACCCTTGTTTTGCCCACGATAGAAGGGATCCCTTGCACGGTGACAGCTATTGGTAGGCTTCGACCTACGTTCGCGACACCGAGCTGGCAGTACTCCTCGATTGAGCCTGAGGATCTTGTCTTTGTCGGGGTAGACGGACTCGCCGACTCCATTGTTGAGGCACAAGTGGCTAGCTACCGCGAGCACAGCCATCGAGACGCCATTGCCTGCACAATTCCGAAGCCGCCTGGTTGGGACCAGAGCTGGGGAGCGCTCCGTTTCGCAATCTATCTTGACAGCGACGCTGGCATTGATTGGTTGACCGACCAGTTGAAGTTGGCCTTGAGTGGGCTTCCCGTTGGCAGAGCTGTGGTGCTGCCGCAGGTTCTCGGACTTGACCGAACCGACGAAATCATTAGCCGGCTCTCGGCTGAACTTGAACGTAGCGTAGCCGAATTCCCGCTTCTTTCTCCTAGTGTTGGCGGCATACGTGTGCGGGATCGTTGGGAACGTTGGTTGCGACACCAGGGCGTCCGATTTCTGAGTGGGAGAGTCGAGGAGATCTCGCCAGCGCCAAGGATCGCTTTGGGCGACGGTCGAGTCTTCGAGAGCGATTACGTGTTCCTCGCCACCGGCGGTGTTCTTGGTGGCGGTGCAAAAGTCGCTATCGATGGCCATGTCACAGATGGGCTAGTAAATCGAGGGCTTGGACACATGGAACAACTTAAGGATCTCAATTCACTTGGTCATCGAGATATCGATTGTCTCGGGGATGGGCGAGTGCTGGCGGTTGGTCGTGCGATGGGTGGCTGGAACCCGAATCGTGATCACAACGGCGGAGCAATGGTGGTGTCGACGGTGAGAGCCGCGCTAGAGATGCATGCGAGGGTAGACCTATGAGACGATTCGAATATGAGGACGCCTGTATTAAGTGTTCGATATGCGTAACAGCCTGCCCGGTATATCGGGTTGACCAGCAGTTTCCAGGGCCGAAGGCGCTTGGCCCTGATTGGTATAGACGGCATCAGGCAGGTGAGCAAAAGGCGATGGAGCACGTGATTGATTGTACGTTTTGTCAGCTGTGCGAGGAGGCCTGTCCCGTTGATGTGCCGATCGCACACCTGATAGCCGAGCACAAACAGTTTGCGAACCAGTCGCCACGACTTAAGTTGCGCGACTATCTATTGACCCACCCTCAGTGGTTAGCGATGGCTCCATCCTTGGTGAAGGCTCCAAAGCAGCTAGGCGTGCCCCTTGGGGTGAGTGCAAAGACACAGTGGCCGACACCCTCTCCGACGAAACGCAACTATCGCCACCAGTCGACTCGACGGCACTACGACGGTCGCACTGTCGGTATCTATGTCGACTGCTTTACCCGAGGATTCGACTCAGAGACACTGCTCGCCGCGACTGCTATCCTCCAGCGGTTAGGGTTCAACACGGTAAACCTGCCCACTGCAAGCCATTGTTGTGGCGCCGCCGCTTACGCCTCGGGCCTGATTGGCGAGGCCGAGCGGACTGCTAAGGTGACTCATCGTGCGCTTCGGAGGATGACGAGCCAGCTTGAGGCTATTGTTACTTTGAACGCCACCTGCGATGACACCTTGCGTGTCGAGTGGCCGCGTTATTTCGGATTGACACTTTCGGTGCCGGTAACCCCGTTTGTAGAGTTCGTACTTGCCAACGCGAATCCTAGCTTCTTCGCTGAGCTGCGTTCGAGACCATCTCAAGGGGTTCTCTACACCCATGCAACCTGCCGCTCCAAAGCGGCAAAGGGGGAGGGGACGCTTTTTTCACTTGTTCAGCAGGCAAGTGAGCAGGGTCCTCGGATTCTGGAGATTAGCTGCTGTGGTGCTGCTGGTTCCTATGCGTTTAAGTCAGAACACACCGAGGTCGCCAGGGCGTTGGGTGGTCGAGCCGCTCGGGCCATCGATGAGCCAGGTATGATTCTCACCGATAGCGGTACATGTGCGATCCATCTTGAGGAGTTGACTGGCTACCGCAGTGTACACCCTGCTCGATGGATGCAGTCTCAGCTTTCAAGCACGGAGGTGTTGCAGTGACTTCGCGTCCTGATGCTATTGACCCAGACGAGATTCCAAAGATCATATTTGCGGCCAGAGACCCAGCTGACGTGCTCGCTATGGTGGCTGACACCGAGCCCACTTGGGTCTTCCTGCTTGGCGGCAATGCTGGAGAGGTGTTGGGTGCCTCCAAGCTGTTGAGTGATCGAGGATTTAAGGTCTTTGTCCATGTAGATATGCTGCATGGTATCACCAATGATGGTGAGGGAATTCGCCTACTTGCTAACCTTGGCCATCCAGCTGGGGTTATCACGACGCACCCATCAGCAGTGATCGCCGCCAAGAAGGTAGGGTTGCTGGCGATCGAGCGCATTTTTCTGCTAGATAGCTCTTCCGTTGACTCTGGGCTTCGCAACGTCGCTCGCACTCAGCCTGATGCGGTTGAGGTGTTGCCAGGTGTTTTGCCAGATCAGATCACGACGGTCGTTGACGCCATTTCTGTGCCGCTTATTGCTGGTGGATTAATTACGCGCATCGACCAAGTAACGGCGGCGCTAAAGGCTGGGGCACTTGGGGTATCGACCAGTTCAGGTCTACTACTCGCTCATGCCCAGGGTCTGGCTTAGGATTGCTTGCTATGAGTGAGACTGGAAAGAGCACGAAGAGGAGATATATAACACTGTGACAAGGAGGATCGATGGCAGCTAGACGATTGCGAGTTATTGACCCATCGGGACTCCATGCCAGACCTGCAGCTCGGTTCGTAAGGGCTATGCATGCTGCAGGAGTAGAAGGCACGGTGTCCAAGGGCGACAAGGTGGCTAGTGTTGGTAGCATTCTGGAGATTCTTGGCCTTGGAGTCGATGCCGGGGAGGTGATCGTACTGGACCTTAGCGAACAGGCCGACGATGTCATTGCTAGTCTCGCTGACCTTATTGAGCCCTGCAATGATAATGGTGAGAGCTTGTGATTTAGGCTTGAGTGATTCTAGATTTGGATTCACGTCAGTGTAGTAGCACTCATGTAAAGTGAGCTCCCGTTGCTAAGCTTCCTGTTCTTTATTAGAATCCTGAGTTTCGGCATGAAGTAAAATGGTGGCTATTCTCGAAGCTTTCGATCTGCCTGCTTCGGGTTTCAATGTCTGCTGACCAAAACAGGGGCGATCAGTCTATTGTGATCAGCTAAATATGTAAACATAGCAAGAAGTGGGAATAAAAATCTGGTTTCGTGCGCATGCCCTGTAAGAATAGTGTACCATCGAGGGTGGGTGGGAGAAACTGAGAACCCAAGTCCTTGGTTAGGGCTTGGGTTTTTTGCTGTTTTGATCCACCTATGGTTCCGCGAGAAGGAGTAAGTAATGGCTACGAAAGTGCGATATGGTAAAACCGGTTGGCGCGCTACCGCTTGGGGAGAGCTGCTATCAGAGTATTTAGGGCTCTATTGACATTCATGTGGATAAACTCGCCCTTTCATAGGGTAACTTCAAGTCAATCGGTCCACAAGCTAGCATCACCAGGGCCAGGGTAGCCTTGGCGGAGTGAAACCCATACGAGCGGGCAATGATGGAGCGAACTTTGGTGTTGAGTCCCTCGACCCTTCCATTGGATACCCCAAGTCTGATGGAGGCAAGTATCCCGTCTCGATGAGTTCGGATGGTCTTTGAGAGTCGGATGAAACTCGATAGTCGTGAGCGTGAGGCTCGCTTGCACCAGTGATCGAGCATCTCATTCACCTCGTCGATTTCGAGGTCTCCAGCAAAGATCGCCCGTAGGGACTCCTTCATCTCATAGGCTCGCCATAGGGCTCCTCCTCGTTGTTTGATGGCTAAGAGGGCTAGTCCTTGACGCTTGGTTAGGGTTCCTGGATTCTTCAACAGTGCCCACCGTGCCCCAGCGAACTTACGGGCATAGACAGGAGAGGGAAGCTTTCTCATCTCCCGCCAGAGATCCTTGCGTACCTCCTCTAGGGCCTCGGTTCCCAAGTAGGGTCGGACCAGAGCGCCCTACCAACGTTTCCGCTGGTGGGTTTCTCTGGTCCGCCCTCCGAACCGGACTTGCGACTTCCACCGCATCCGGCTCTCCCCGAACCCATGCCATCTGGCTAAGATGCCTTCTCCTCTATCCCCGCCCACGGTGAAGGGATTGCCGCACCACGATAGCGGTAACGGGTCACTTGGACTGACCTGCAGTCAAAGAGTACTTCACCGTCTTGCTCGGGCATCCAGGCGTTGGCCAGGTAATGCCGTCGCAACCACCCCCAGTTCGCACGGCGATATTTCCGCCGTAGCCAGTGCACTACCCTTAGCCAGGTGTACTGGTGTAGGTAGGCGAAGCTATCTTTGGATACGCCATGTCGGAAGTAGTTTGTCCAGCCCCTCAGAACACCATTAATCTGGCGCAAGAGACTAGAGAGCGGGTTATTCGTTCCCTGTTTGGTAATCGCCTTAACCTTGGCTTTGATCGAGGAGAGCGACTTCTTCGACGGCCAGGTATAGACGTATGCCTTGTTTGATCCTCTCTTGGTCTGTCGCTGGATGCGAAAGCCGAGAAAGTCAAACCCCTCGTCAATGTGGACGGTCATCGTCTTCTCCGGTGATAGGCGTAGACCTACCTGGGAGAGTACCACCGCAACCTCGGCTCGCAAGGCCTCGGTATGTTCCTTAG